>JAESPY010000049.1 GCA_016765435.1 Emcibacter sp. | reverse complement strand
CGACATATACCACCCTGCCCCTTAACGCCAAAAACAAAAAAACCGACGAGAATAATCCAGTCGGTTTTATGCAATTTATAATAACAGAGCCTTAGTAGTTATCATTAGGCTCCAAAATCTGACGCCCACGGTATTTACCTGTGCTCAGATCAATATGATGACGACGACGTAATTCGCCGCTTTCGTTATCTTCTACATACGCATCGACGCTCAAGCTGTCGTGTGACCGACGGTTACCACGACGATGTGGTGATATTTTCCTTTTAGGAACAGCCATTGTTCTTAATCCTAACTAATATTAAATCCTAGATGCATACCGTTGATCCGGCATCATCACTGTCCCTGAACTTATGGTGTCCACGGACCCTGAATCTCAAAAACAGTGTGTTATCGTTAAATGATGGTTCAATGTCAAGCATTTCTTCATTCTTAATCCCTAAAACTGGGCTTTATTTATATGGCCCAATCCCGAGGCCTTATAACTATGTCACGCCCGCTCCCCCGCAATCAGGTGAACGGCTTTCGCATCAATATATCTTGTGACTTCATAGATCACCAACAAAACAGAACAAGCTCGTAAAACATAGGCCAGATTATAGCCCCCAAATTGTAACGCAAAAGCCATATTTAAACAAATCCCCCCAAGAATTCACCCTTCGTAAGAATATTATACAGATCACGGCTTGCATCCTCATACAAGATGGTTATATTGCGCTTTCGATCCTGTCGGGATGGAGAGGTGGCCGAGTGGTTTAAGGCGCACGCTTGGAAAGCGTGTATGCTAGCAATAGTATCGAGGGTTCGAATCCCTTCCTCTCCTCCATTCCCGTTGCAACCCCCTAAAATCTTTATGTTTTTATCTACCCTAAAGGGAGATAATGCAATCTGGTACACAAAACTGGTACACAGGGATGTGATCATATGCGCCAGATAAGGGTTCCTCACCTCTATAACCGCAACGGTATTTATTACTTTCGGTATCTACTCTCCAAGAGAACTGCGGCACTATTGAATAAGTGGGAAATACGTCGATCATTGGGGAAAGTAAGCTTTCAGCAATAGTAGAAATATAGCAATATCTAATCCGCTAAAATTATTCCTATGGCTAAAGCGTGAGAGATAATCGGGAAGTCATTTGCAAAAAATGCCTCCCGGATTTGTTCCTTGGATAAAAAACATATTTGACCCTCTTCCTGATCCGGTTCTGTAGCCTCCGAAATCATTTTTGCGCCATATCCCGCAACGATATGTGAATAACAAACATGTTGATTACCATTTAAAACATATTTCCCCTTATAACGCAGGTCAGGACACTGATAACCTGTCTCTTCCAGTAATTCACGGGCGGCGGTTTCAACTGGTGCCTCACCCTCCTCAATAAGCCCTCCCGGTAAAGTCAGGGCAACCTTTCCAACGCCATGTTTATATTGTTTGATACATAAGAAATCATGCTTTTCATCCTGAATGACCATCGTCACAAAATTCCTCATTATTATTCGATAATAATCCGTGAGGATAGCGCCACTCGGAAGCTCGACTTTCTGTTTTTCCAGCCGTATTCCGCGTTCATTCCTATAGATGTTTTCTTGCGCCAGTATTTTCCAATGTCTTTTATCCATCATATTACCCTTAATCATCATTACAAATATCATGTTGCACCATTCGGGCCATTTTCAAATTGCGAATTAAAATGCAAAAAAAGATGTGCTGAAAATATCTTGGTTATCCCTAACACCTTAAAAAATATAGTGAATTTATAAAGTATCAATTTGGCATACATCCTGCTTCTTATGTAGCAGAACTCGAAACACGGGATTTGTAGAATGAGAAAAACCTGTCTTTTTATCCTTTTGATTTTCAATTTGACCCTTGCAGCGCAGGCTGAAACGGTTGTCACTTTCGGTGTTTATACGTCTGACAAACCCTCCCGAATGGTGAAAAAATTTAAACCTCTCTTAAAGCATCTTGAACAAAAAATGTCCGCGCAACTACAGGAGAAAATCGTCATCCGCATGCAGGTTTACGCCACCTATCAAAGGGGCATAGATGCGCTCACCACAGATAAAGTTGACTTCATGCGTTTAGGACCGGCCTCCTATGTATTTGCCAAACAAACAGAGCCGGGCTTATCAATTCTTGCCATGGAAAGCCAAAAGGGCAAAAAAACCTTCAAAGGCATCATTTGCACGCATCTGAACAGCCCTATTCAAACTGTGAAAGACTTAAAAGGCACGCGTTTTGCTTTTGGAAATATGAAATCCACCATTGGCCGTTACTTGTCCCAAAATTATATGATGTCACAGGGCGTCTATGCGCGGGATTTAAGGGAATATGCCTATCTCGGACGCCATGACACCGTTGGAGCCGCCGTATCCGCAAAAAAATATGATGCTGGCGCCCTCAAGGAAGGAACCTTTAACAAACTTCTGGCCAAGGGATATAAACTGCGGAAAATTGCGGACTTTGATAATGTGACCAAACCCTGGGTCAGCCGAAAGCTGCTTAATAATAATATTCGTGCGGCCTTACGGTTTTCTTTGTTGAGCCTGACGGATAAAAAAATAATGACTGCCTATGGCAAGCAGGGCTTTCTGACCGGAAATGATCAGGATTATGAAAGCATAAGACAGGCGATTTCTCAAAATGCGAATTTCTCTGACGATAATATCGAGGGGGAGAAAAAATGAAGCTTTTCAATAAAACATACCCCACAGAAACAAAATACATGAGCCTTGGGCAACAGGTTTTATGTGTCCTGTTCCTGTTTGGTATCATCATAGGAGGAGCTACGGTTTACAGCAGCAGTATTTATGAAAAAAAATATGCTCAACAACAGTTAACAGACCAAAAAGAACGCGTTTTATCTTTCATTTCAGCGGGAAGTATGGAGGCGATAATATCGGAAGACATCCCGGTATTGGAAACTTTAGTCACTATGGTCATGTCAACGGACCCTGAAATTATTCATGTTAGAATATTGAATGAAACCGGACAGATACTCACAGAAAAAGAAACGTCCAATGCCGGCGCTATCAAAGAAAAAATAAAGTTTTACAATGACATCACATTAGAAGGCGAGACGTTTGGCACCATAGAATTATATTGGGATATTGCATCATTCTCCAATCAAATCATCCGACAAACCGAACATATCATTATTTTAGAAGCCCTTCTTGTCATCATCCTCACGGTCTCTTTTTTCATTACAGTCCAATATATTTTCATCAAACCGATCACACAGATAAATCGGAAATTATTGCAATTGGCGGCATATTCTCACAACCCGCCTTTGGCCCTCAGCAAATATACGGCCATTGAATTTCAAAATTTAGCAGAATCCGTTAACAGTCTTCAACAGAGCTTGCTCCACAGAGAGCAAATTCTCTCAGACCTGGAAATTGCCAAAGACAAAGCAGAAACCTCCAACGAAGCAAAAAATAAATTTCTAGCGGTCATGAGCCATGAAATCAGGACGCCCATCAACGGCATAATGGGTATGTCAGAAATGTTAAGGCAATCCACCCTTAATAGGGAAGATGCAAGACAACTAAATATCATCACACATTCCGCCAATGACCTAATGGAAATTGTGGATGATATTCTTGATTTNTCCAGCATCGAGAANAANAAATTCAATNTACATGAAACNTCTTTNCCGCTGNAGGACCTGATCGATGAATTGAATGCACATTTTACCTTAAAAGCGAATAGGAAAAACCTGTCCTTTCATGTAAAAACCTCTGATCTTCCCCAAAGTGAAATATATGGCGATAGCCAACATTTAAAGCAAGCCCTCCTCAATCTGTTAAGCAATGCCTTCAAATTCACCCCACAGGGGAAAATCACCCTGAAAGTCCATTGTTGCCCAAAGCCGCACGGCATAGTGGATATTACATTCAACATCATGGATACGGGCATCGGCATTGCGGCCCGTGATCAACAAAAGATATTTGATGAATTCAAACAACTGGATGAAGGATTCCAACGCCGATACAACGGGCTGGGCCTTGGCCTTGCCCTAAGCCAGCGTATCATCAAAAAAATGGGCGGCATATTGACAGTGAAAAGCAAACCCGGTCTGGGCAGTGTCTTTTCTTTCACCCTTCCCTTTCGGACAACGAAAGTCACGAATATAATTCCGATCAAACCCACAAAAAAATCGCCCCGAAAAACGAAGACTAAATCCGTAATAGAAAATATACAAAAACAACATATCCTCTTGGTAGAAGACAGCCGAACCAATCAGCAAGTTGTTCTGGCGATGCTGAAAGACACCCGGTACGACGTTGCCATTGTCATGAACGGCAAGGATGCCTTGGACTATGCAAGCGACCTATCAACAAATGGAGATTTAAAAGCAATTCTAATGGATATATCCACTCCGGAAATGGACGGCGTAACGGCCACGCAACATATTCGAAAGTTAAGCGGTGAAATTGCTCGTATTCCCATCATTGCGTTAACGGCTCATGTTTTCCAGAGTGAACAGGATCATTTCATTGCCTCTGGCATGGATGATTATTTAGCCAAACCTGTTTCCCGCAAGGACCTGCTTGATACCCTCTCTCGGTGGATACCCCAAATCCATTAGTAATTCAGTAGGGTTTTCCCGTTATTGTTGCATGAAAGGATAATATGGATGAAAAAAATAGATATTCTGCTCATTGAAGACTCTTTCTCTTTGACGCAAACCTATATTGAGTATCTCAAAGATACCAAACATACCATTTACCATTGCTCCAACGGCGATGAGGCACTCTCTGTCATTGATACGGCCAATCCCTCCCTTGTCATACTTGATTTAAAATTACCCGACATGAACGGCATGGATATTTTGGATTATATCAATACAAAGAATGAAACGCCGAATGTGGTCATTATTACGGCCCATGGTTCCGTGGAAAAAGCCGTAGAAGCCATGCAAAAAGGTGCTTTCGATTTCATTGAGAAACCCTTTAATGCCCGCCGCCTGCGCGCGACTGTCCAGAACGCTTTGAATAATAAGAAACTGAAAACAATCGTAGACACTCTGGAGCCTTCGCCGCATCCAAAGAAATTCATTGGCTCAAGTTATCCCATGAAGGCTGTCTATCACATGATCCGAAGCGCCTCTGCCAGCAATGCCGCCGTTTTTATCACAGGGGAGAGTGGCACCGGCAAAGAAATTTGTGCCGTAGAATTACATAATAGAAGCAAACGGCAAGGCAAACCATTTGTCGCCCTCAATTGTGGTGCCATCCCCCATGACCTCATGGAAAGTGAAATATTCGGCCATAAGAAAGGCGCTTTCACCGGGGCTCTTGCTGACCGGGATGGGGCCGCATCATCGGCCAATGGCGGCACATTATTCCTTGATGAAATTTGCGAGATGGATATGGACCTTCAGATTAAACTGCTGAGGTTCATCCAAACCAAAACATTCCGCAAAGTCGGTGCCGACGTTGATGTTTCCGTTGATATACGCTTTTTATGTGCGACAAATAAAGACCCCCTTGAGCAGGTTAGAATAGGCAAGCTCCGGGAAGACCTCTATTATCGTCTGCATGTTATCCCCATTCATATGCCGCCCTTAAATGAACGGGATAATGATATTATTGAGCTATCCGAGTTCTTCCTGAACCGTTTTTCCCTAGAAGAGCATAAGAAATTTTCCGCATTCCATGATGATGTTCTGGCTTTATTTTCTTCTTATTCGTGGCCCGGAAATGTTCGGGAATTGCAAAATATAATCCATCAGGTCGTTGTGCTCCATGACGCAGAAACCGTATCCACGAGCATGCTCCCTGATTTTTTCCATAGTTTGCCAAGGGAGGGTTCCCTGTATATGAAACCGGCCATGCCCAAGTCCACCGTCAATGGTGACACCACGCCACAGTATGAAACATCACAAATCACACTGTTGAATGGCGATGTGCGGCCCTTGTGGATTGTAGAAAAAGAAGCCATCGAACAAACGATTATAAAATGTGCCGGCAATGTGGTTAAGGCGGCGGCTTGCCTAGAGGTCAGCCCCTCCACCGTTTACCGGAAAATGCGCAACTGGGGAATCGACCTAAATTAGGACTCTGGCCCTAATCGTTCCAATGCCTTAATCAAATCATGATATGTTAAAGCCTGTTGAAATGAGGAACGGGCTTTGTGCACATCGCGTTCAATGGCAGCCTCTTCAATTGTTGCCATAATCTCCCCCATCTGATCAAGCCCAAGGTTTTGGGAAGCACTCTTCAAGGCATGGGAATCACATTCCAATGCCTCAAATTTCTCACTCTTCAGATAGCCGGACATCAGTTCCACCTTCTCTGTTAGTTCGGCTTTATATATGCCAAACAAACGCTGTATGACCTCATCCTCCAGATCCTCCAACAAGCAAGTCAGCCTTTGTTTATTTATGACTAACTCATAGATAACATCAGATGGCTCAAGCATTATAAATTCTTTCAATCAGCGGACAGATATATAAAATCACACCGCCCTTCTCATGGCGATGTGACATTATCTTAGACAAGATATGTAAAGAATTTATTATTACGCTTTTTACCAACAAACTCCGTGATAATCTTTTATCGACCTGTCATAAATATCGAGACGAACCAAGTCTATGATCGGTTTTTTCTGAAAATAAAGCTCCAAAAGTCTTTGATATTCTGGTGTGTGATGCGCTACCACAATGATATCTGCCACCTCACATAATCGCAAAGCATTCTTTAATCGCATATCAAGCAATTGCGCAACGATATCACTGCCGTAACCATGCGATACACTCTTGGAATTTAGATTTTCATCATGGACCAAGACCTCATATTTCATGTCTTTCAATTGTTCAATCATTTCAAATGTGGGGCTTTCACGCATATCATCAGTACCCGATTTGAACGTCACACCAAGAAACCCGACTTTACGGCCAGACTGTTCACATATTAATTTCACCGCATGGGAAATATGAGCCTCATTACTATGAATGATACTGTTAATAACCGGCAGGTCCACATGATATTGATCGGAAAGATATTGCATCCCGCGCACATCTTTTGGCAAGCAAGATCCTCCGAATGCGGTGCCGGGCATCAGGTATTTTGCAGAAATATTCAGTTTCTTATCCTGACAGAATATTTTCATGACGTCATGACTGTCAATCTCAGCCGCCTTACACAAACGGCCAACTTCATTACCAAACGACACTTTCAAGGCATGCCAGGTATTATCAATATATTTCACAAACTCAGCCACCTCAAGGCTGCAACAAAATACCTTTCCGCCAACATTTTCATATAATTTAGACGTCATCCGCGCCGCAAATTCATCGCATCCGCCAATCACCGTTTTAGGCGGCTGATGAAAATCCTCAATGGCGGTGGTCTCTCTTAAAAATTCAGGATTAAAACATACCCCAAAATCCGCACCACATTTTTTCCCGGATACTTTCTCAATAATGGGAATGAGCTCTTTTCTTGTGGTTCCTGGCGGAACTGTACTTCTAAAAAGAATAAGATGATAACGATCTTTTTGGGCCAAGGCCTGCCCGATTGTTTCAGACACCACTTTCAAATAATCAATATTACAGCCGCCATTTTCAAGGCTGGGGGTGCAAACACTCACCAAAGTAACATCCGTGTCCAGAATCGCATTGATAGCATCTGTCGTCGCTTTAAACCTATGTCGGTTAAGAGCAAGAGACAACTTCTCCGGCAGACCATCTTCTATGATCGGCGGAATACCATTATTCAATCCCAGTATTTTTTCTTCGTCAAGGTCTACCCCGATAACCTGATAGCCTAAATCGGCAAAGCAAACCGAGGTAACAGCCCCAACATAACCCAAACCAATAACGCTGATACCAACCCGATGCGCTTGTGATGGCAAGATAGCATCCTGTTCATAATACGGTTCATTTTGAACCTCATTTTGCAACGAGTGATTTTCTAACATAATTAGTCTCCTGAATAAGGGCAGCATCGCCACTTAATAATCAGCATCATTCGTGCNAACTTGAAAATATCACATAACACATTGATATAATTGCATTTTATGTAATATACGAATATTTAAGCCGTTTATTTTCCCATATTGTTTTGCAATATGATTTTCTTTTAGGGAATGTACGGTGACATTTTTTTTGATTTAAACGTGGCACGGAAAATGCATCAGTTAAGTCATGACGTGAAATGAAAGGATGTGTTATGTATATCAATTTTACCAAACAAAATGAACGGTGCGCATTGGATTTCTACCACAATGCGGATAGACATCAGCTCCAGAAATACGCATGGGGAACGACGATCATACTAAGCGGTGGATCTGGTTATGTTGTGAAAGAATATTTCATCGTTCCCGGTGGCGAGATTGCCCCTCATTGCCACATGGAAAGTACAGAACATTGGACAATATTGGAAGGTGCCGCTGTCTTGACCCTCGATAATCATAAAATCTATATGACCAATGGCGAGACTCAGGTCATTCGTCTTGGGGAATATCATGCCATGAAAAATGTCAGCCGCTATCCCATGCATGGCTTTATGGTACAATGCGGCAGCAATCTCAGCATTGAGGATGTCTATATCAAATAAAATATCCCCTTTCGCCAAATAATCACCCCATAGCCCCCTGTAAACTCAACAGGCAGACCATAGGGGTGATATTTCTATGGCAATAATCGGAACTATTTTTTCTCAAGGGCGCTCAATAGAAGGAGGAACAGCATTTGCCTTGCGGTTCTGTTTTTTTAATTTACGCACCAATTGCTTTAAATTATGAACTTCCGATTTCTTTGCTACCAAAACCGCATCATCCGTCGTCACAACAACAATATCATCCAACCCGAAAACGGCCGTTAACTGCCCCTCACTACGGATATAGGAACCGTGGGTATTACGGCACACCACATTTCCCAGCATCACATTTCCATTACCATCCTGCCCACTATTCTTCCAGACAGAAGCCCATGATCCAAAGTCATTCCATTTGGGCGACACCCTTAAAACCTTGGCATCTTCAATTTTCTCCATCAACGCATGATCTATCGATATTTTGGGCGTCTTCAAATAGGCTTCACGCTCAAGTTCAAAGCAGTTTTCCTGTTGCTCTCCCCGAAAAATTGCCGCCATGCCATCATGAACCATTTCCGGTTCAAGTTCCTGTAATTTATCGATCAGTCGTGATGTTGAAAACAGATACATACCGCTATTCCACAGGTAGGTTGTCTGCTCACAGAAAGCCTCTGCGGCTTCCCGGCCCGGTTCTTCCACAAATGCTGTAATATTCTGAAGAACATCAGGGGATTCCTGGCCAAGTTTAATATAACCATACCCTGTTGTTGACTCTTCGGCTTTTATGCCAAAGGCGACGAAAGGGCTGTTTTTCAATTGATTATTCTCAAGCGCTTCTTTTACCACCTCAATATTGTTAATGCGATGATCCGAGGGCAAGATGAGAATTTGACTATTCGAATTTCTTTTAAAAGCAATAAGAGCCGCAATTAATATTGCCGGTGCCGTATCCTGGGAGGACGGTTCAGAAATGATTTCAACATCCGACAGCTTTAACGGGGACAATTGCGCCGTCACCAAAGGGACATGTTTTTCATTTGTCATTATTATCGGTTTTTGATCAAAATTGAAATCAGACAACCTTGATAACGTTTGTGTAAACAGGCTTCCCTGATCCATAATAGGATGGAATTGTTTCGGCAGATCAGGCCGCGATATGGGCCATAGGCGATCTCCTGAGCCTCCTGCCAGAATAACCGGGATAATATTTCTTGTCTTTCCATTCACGCCTGACATTTTAATACGCCTTATAAAAATAGGGGGATTCTAAAAGTTGAAATAAATAAATTCTGTCATTTCAACAAGCCGATAAATTTGAATTAAACTCATTAAACCCGCCATAAACAGAGCCAATGACCATAATAAAGAAGGCCGCCACTGCATATTCTGCCTAAAATAAAGAGACAGTCCGACAGCTTTTTTGATAAAAGTTTTTGCATTGGTCACGGGCCGATAGTTACGGGAAATTTCAACAGAGTTAGGCAGCCAAACCACGCCCATTGTCAGAACCGATACCCCAATCCAAAAAAGGCCGCTGTCCCTTAGAATATCCGCCCATAACGACATTTCAGGATATTTGGACACCCCAAACATACCTTCCAACATGGCCCCGGCCCCAGTAAACGTTTCCGCCCGAAAAAACACCCATGCCACCATCACCGATAACAGGGTCAGGCTTTGCGCCAGAAACCGACTGACCACCGGCGGTAAAAAGGCTATTGGCTTGCCGCCTGTGACAAACGTAACCCAGGCATGATTTACGGACAGATAAAAGCCATGTAGCAGCCCCCAGAAAACAAAATTCCAGCTGGCCCCATGCCATAGTCCCCCGAGCAGCATGGTCGCCGCCAGATTAACATAACGCCTCACCGGACCTTTACGGTTGCCCCCCATGGGGATATAGAGAAAATTGCGCAGAAAATTTGACAGCGTCATATGCCAACGGCTCCAAAAATCAACGATATTGAGGGCCTTATAGGGCGAATTGAAATTTAACGGCAAACGTATGCCAAATATTCGGGCCAGCCCCAAAGCCATGTCGCAATAGCCCGAGAAATCAAAATAAATCTGAAAACTATAAGCAATGGTCCCCATNCAGGCGGCTTCTAACGGCACGACTTCTCCGGTTTCTGCCAATGTGAATACGGCAGTGGCGATTGGGGCGACACCATCAGCTAAAACTATTTTCTTGAATAAACCGATGATAAATAACGTGCCGCCCACCGAGAGATTGATGAAGACACGTTTTTGAAAGACCGTCATATTGAATTGGGGGATGGTATGCTTTTGCATAATGATCGGCCCGGCAATCAATTGCGGGAAAAAGACCACAAACAAACAATATTTGGCAAAATCACATTCCGAAATATTACCCACATAAGTATCATATAAAAAAGCAATCTGCTGAAAGGTAAAAAATGAAATCGCCAAGGGCAGAACCATATGCAACAGAGGCATTTCAGCACCTGTGAACATATTAAAATTGATAATCATAAAATCGGCATATTTAAAATATCCCAGCGTCACCAGATTGGCAATAATCCCAATGATCAATATGCTTTTACGCTTTGTTGCCAGAATTAACCGGTGCAACGCAAAATTGATGCCGACAGAGAGCAATAACAAAACAAGATGTATCGGACTCCACCACGCATAAAAAGCCAGAGATGATATGATCAGCCACCATATGATGCCCTTTTCCCACCGCAAATGCCGCAGCACCAGAAATATGATAAAAACCGGGGGCAAAAATAAATATATAAATTCCAATGAGCTAAAAACCATGGCTTATTTCCTTATAATTTTATCCGTGATTTGGCTTTTTCTTTGACTTTTCAAGCTTCTTCAAAAGTTTTTTGAGCGTTCTTTTCGAACCGGAATGTCCAATATTGCTCCCCATTCGGGCATAGCGGATGGCTTCCTGAATATTCTTCTCGCCCAACGTGCCTTTATCATGGATTTTGGCCATTTCCTGCATGGCCCCGCCATGTTCCGCCGCGATACCTCGGTTGAACCAATAAAGAGCCTTATTTTGCTCTAGACCATATTGCTCTTTCAGATGAAAACGTCCCATCGCCGTCATGGCACCCCCATGCCCTAAATCTGCGGCCTTCTGTAACCAGATTAACGCTTCGGTATATGTCTCTGCGTCATGGGCGTCGGCTAATATGGCATGGGCAAGGTCATGCATGCCGCCCCGATTGCCCATCATAGCCGCCCGCATAAACCATTTTCTCGCTTTGAGCAGATTAACAGGCACCAATTGCCCTCTCTGATAAAGGCGCCCCAATTGCTTTGCCGAAGTCGACGACCCTGCTTTCGCTTTACGTATCAGTGACGCCACAGCCTGCTCCACCATCCCGTAAGCCCGTTCAGGGTCCTCAGCTACGCCGTAGCGGCCTTTAAGTAATATATGGGCATATTTCAGCAAGGCACTTTCATATCCCGCCCGGCTGGCGATTTCATAATAATAGATCGCCTCGCCAATATCCTGCTCAACCCCAATCCCCAGTTCATAATGTTTGGAGAGCTGTAAGGACGCTTTTTTAAAACCCCACTCCATGGCCTTTACAAACCAACCGACGGCAACCATGTTACAATTCGGCCCGCGGGATCTTTGAAATATCCGCCCAAGTTCATAAGCCGATTGTCCCCGGTAAGAAAATTTATACTGCACCGCCAAGCGCAAGAAATGCCGCGCTTTTTCCAGATCAGGCTTAACACCCCACCCCCGGCTATAAGATTTTGCCGTATGAAACATCGCATCGGGATAACCGCGCAGCGCATGTTTCTCAAAAACCTCAAAGGCATTTACAAGTTGCCCTTGCTTCTGCAAGGCTCTGGCTTGTTTTAATTCTTCCTCAACCATCGGATTGGCTGGTGCGCTCAACGCAGGAACTCTGCCCTTGTCAAACAAGAAGAAAAACAGAACCACAATCAAGATTGCCAACAATATTAAACCGAATATTCTATTATTTAAATTNTCTTCAGTCATTGTGNNNNCGCCATATTCTACAGGATTTNCCTTCTGTAACTTCGGTATATTCATTAAAAATCCTCANNGAAATNTCTTCAANNTTAAGAGGACAGATAATATCTTCACGCCGCNTCCGCGCCNGTGNGATGACCGTTTCATCCGTGCTGACAAGTTGTAAAATTTCCCCGACNATTAATTTTGATGTCTTNGCATCAAAATGATAGGCATCNTTGAAACGTGCCAAGTCCCGCGTGACATGANTGTCAAAATCAAAATCCACCACCAGTCCTAATTGTGCCAAACGTTCNCGAAANNGATGATTTAAAGCCCCATGACCGAACTCNACCANCCTGTTTTGCATTTCGANAATGGTCGGCGGAATGANAAACACCAGTTTAATCTGATGCGANTTGCACCAATTGGATATCTCCACAAGATAGGACCAAAAGCTTTCGGAAAATTCAAACGAACGCCAGTCAGACCTGGCATTGNTNANAATTTGCTTGNCATANNTTTGCGGCAACGTCCGGTTTACNGTGATCGGGGGCCAAAGGCCCTGCCATACGCCCAATCTTGTGGCAAAATAATAAGCCTCAATTTGGCTCGCAGACGGATGCTGTTGGGCGGGGACATTTTCCGGCAACAAACAACTGGCACAGACCACTGGCTTCAGAAGGTCCTCTAATTCTCCGGGGATCTCCCCCGCATAAACGGATGGGATCGGATTAGCTGCCGCCATCCAATTCAATTTATCACCATATGCGTTATCTAATACCCTCACCCCAATCCCGGACACAAACCAGTTGGAATAATATTTTATCGGATTATCCGTTAGCCGAACCGCCTCTGATACCCTGTTCATCCGGCCTTTATGATCCGGGTCAAAGCTTCTCAATTGAATACCGACAACAAGCGTTCTCAGATTGCGACTGTTTTTAACCACATGAAATGTATCGTATATTTCGAGCATAGTAGCCCCACCATAGGCAAAATTATACGTCTGACCTGCGCCTAAATCATGCCAATATTTATTCTTCATGGCCCGGGCGCGGCTATCCCCCAAAATAACAATATCAGCGTTATTTTCAGGAAAGTGCGTTACCTTCCACAATGGATAATGGGCCTTTTCACTGATTTTCTCTTTGGCAATGCCAAAATCAACCAGATCATTCATTTCATAGGGATCAATGACCAGGTTGAATATAATCGGCCCCAAGCCCGCTAAAAAAGTAAGGAAAATGACAAGACTATAGAAACGCGGCCCCTTAGGACTTTTCTTTCTGGTTTTATTATTTTCAGATTTCATAAGCATTTACAAATCACCTGTGCCTTTCCCTTACAAACAAAGCAAGAAGCGGTCCAAAGTAAAATATTCATTATTCACAGTATGTTAGGATTTTCACGTGGGGGTATTTTTGAAATATTTCTGAAAACAATTATCAATTTGCAAAAAATTAATTTACCCCAGCTCCATGGCCAGAACGACCATTTCGAATGAGGGCAATGTGATAAGATTGGCATATAACAACGTCACAAGAACCAACAGGGTCACGGCGACTATCGTGCACCAATTGGCCATAGAAATCCGAAGCGTCTCGACAAAATGACTGCCTTCTGATTCCGACGTTTGATTGCCACGATTGGCCCACTTCTGCTTTGAAAGCCTGAATATACAATAGACCTTCACAGCGGCATTTATCAACTGATTGAGATAGAGAATCCAAGGATAAGTCATCTCGATCTTCCGGGAATAGCGAAAGAGAAAGAGGGACAATAACATGCGGCTTAACGCAATGAATATCAGGTAGGAAATCAAATAACTTGGCCCGATAATAAGCGTGCCGCATATAGCCAGAACAGGGCTGACTAGCATGGTCCACATGGACAGCCGCTGATCAATCAGGCACCACCAAATAAAAAAAGGCATCCCGGTGGGGCCAAGGGATATGGCCCGCGATCCATTACGCAGCATATTACCAGACCAGCGCCGAAAGTTCTGTACCATACGGTCCATGCCAGCGCCCTCGATAACCTCAACCGTATAGCCCAAGGCATCGGGGATATAGAGCATCTGAACCTTATGTTTGAGCATATAATACCAAGTGCTTTTATCATCCCCGGATAAAAACCTGAAATCCCCCCACAGCCAATGGTTCAAATGGTCCGCTTCCAGCAAGCGGATAAATTCAAGTTTCAGCAAATGAGACGCTCTGAATACAGACATCCGCCCCGTCAAGGTGAGCACACGACCCGCAAGGGCATGGGATTGCATAGCGAGCCTTCTTTGAGAAAACCGCATTTTCAGCCATGTTTCAATCCACCGGGGGCCAATACAAATAACTTCTTCATCGGTGGTACAGGCTTGTAATTCTGGATAGATTTTAAACAATGGCATACAACACTGGATGGCGCCTTTTGACAGAATAAAATCACCGTCCATAAAAACCACCAGGTCATCATCTTCCACACTATCCCGGCTCATAGCCCGCAGCACCAATCCAATGGCGGCGCGTTTTCCTGGGACATTTTGTCGTATGATGCGAAGCGTCACATCAAGCCCGCGAGCCTCTCTCCTGATAAAGTCTGATATAATATCCTCATCAAAGCGTACGACGGAGCCTAACCATATGGTCCCCGGCACATCCGCATTACGTATTTCCCCCAATATGGAGCGGACGACTTTCTCGGTGATATCCCGATGTTCATTATAGGTCGTCATCATAAAATGCAAATGGCGGGGCCGCCAACCGCTTTTCCAGACATCCTGCCCCTTTTTGCGCACAGCCGGATAGATAAAATGACCATAGATAAAGGCTCTTATGGCATGAGTGAACCACCAGCCATAACGCCAAATACCCAATGTTCCAATGGCAACGGTAATTTCCCGCACTTCTGGCTCCCACAGTTTGTTGGGCAGCAACATAATGGCAAGATAGCAACAGCCTAGATAAAAGGCGATATTATACAGAGGCCATAAAGACCATTTCTCAAAGCCCCTAGGCCAATCCGTTGGTTCATCCACATAAGGCCGTTGATCAGATTTCTCCATCTCCCCCCCCTGTTACCTGTCCATTGGCTTTAGCCGAATATCCGACGATGCCTTTAATTTTAGACCATATATCACTGGTTTCCCGCCGATCAAAAATAACCACTACCGGAAGACCCGCATGGATATGGGAAATAGACTGGGCGTCAATCTGCAAAGACAGGATAACGGCGGCTGTGCGGTCTTTTTTATCGTGCCATGTATAATGCGTATTGCTTTTATTGAGGAATAAAGAACTGCGGTCAATCTTAACCACCGTTGCCGGAAGATGTATATTCAAAGCTGGGATGAATATTTTCGCCGTATCATGCAAGCCAATTTCCAGAACTTCCTTTTGATTGAGAAAGGCGGTAATGGAAATATCATTATCTTTTTCCAACAAAAGCAACGGCGCATTGCGGGCCACGTTACTATAAGCCGTTTGATACAGATTAACGATACGGCCATCAAAGGGCGCGCGAAGAACTAGCCGCGCTTTTATTTTATCAAGCTGTTCCAGCTTGGTTACTTCCATTTCCAGCGTGCTATAGGCCATCTCTAAATCAAGGGCCAGCATATCCAAATCTGTCGTGAATTCTTTATGGTTATAATGCCGCCGTGCGGAGGCTACATCCATGGCCGCATTCTTCTCCAGAATAAATTCAGCTTCCCGGACGGCAGCGGCGGCTTGCATTTGGCTTTTCCGGGCCGCCTCATATTGCGCGGTGGTGACGATGCCATTCTCTTTAAGCTTTGTCATGCGAATGAAATGAGCATCCGCCGCATTCAAAGCTTCCCGCTTTGCCGATAATCTGGCCTCTGCAATATTTTTATCGGTACGGTTGACGATCCGATATAATTTCATTCTTTCCACGTCAATTTTGTGTTTTTGTTTCATGCGCCAAATGGCTTTTTGGGCGGTCTCAATTCTTATCTTTGCCCCATTAATCTGACTTTCCAGTTTCAAGTCATTAATCCTGAGAATTTCATCCCCCGCCTTCACATGGGTGCCGACCTCAAAATTAATGTGCTTTATGACACCATCAACCGGCATCCTTAACGTTTGCAAAGGTGTGGAAACCACAGAGCTAGAAACCTCCAAACGCATAAAATTTGAATAGATTAGAATAGCCACATAAGAAAAAACCAGAATTCCCGCCAAGATATAAAAAGTTGCCATAAAAATAGTTTTTAAGGGCAGCCGCCGAACGGGGGTTTCCGATATATGGCTGGTGGTGGGTTGTGTGGAAATAGGTGTTACAGGCACATCAATACGGCATATACTATCCTCAAAAGTACCCATCCGCCCCCGGATCAGATCTGAACTGAAGTAATTTAACAAATCACGGGATCGTTCTTCTAATGCAACAAATTGAAATCCAGCCAATGCTGAATCTTTATCGACCCGCACCACAATAACATCGGCATTAAATGAAATATCATACCCCTGAAAAGAAAGGATTACGCCCACAGTCGTTTCAAAACCAACTTTGGGCAAATGACTTTCCTTAATCTCAAGGCCCAGCCCCCCCACGCTCCAATCCGTGGCAACGATTGCCACCTGCCCCTCGAAAATCACATGAAGAGGCGCCGTTAAACGATGATATCGTCTCTGACAGGGGCGTTCCCGTATAATTTTCATTGCGCGTCTCCTTATTTAATTATTATAAGGAGCAAGGATCATACCAATTTCAGGTAATGAGAAGGTTGAATTTTTTCAATGAGTTATATAATTTTTTCCACTTTAATATTCTTTATTATGAAACTGAAATGCAATTTGCAAAAAAAAGACGCTTTTTCTAAATTAAAAATTATACCGCATCAATAAATTTTTCGAGAAATATCTTAATATCAAGACTGACCTTGCCCCGATTTAATGGAAGGTCTTTCACTCTGTGGTCGCCATGTAGAAAAATTTATATTTTTCCTTTTCGCATTCTTCTTGTCACGACCGCCCAAACTGGTACACAGGGCTGTGAAAGATGCCCAAAACAAAGAGGCCCTCACCTCTACAATCGGAACGGTATTTATTACTTTCGGTATCGACTCTCCAAACTAACGGCAGATCCCACATAACCAAGTCTTATTGCCCACTGCCTTCCAGGCCCATCAACTTTCCCCAAGAATTATAACTTCCAGATACAAAATCAAGAAAATTTAAGTTTTCCAAACTCTGGCTCTAAAATAAAGAAAGAATGCTCAGGCTTCATCAGGTCATAATTCGGGCTAATTGCGGTCATTACCTCCCTTTTTTGATGTTTAGTTTATTATCAACGATACATTGCCCATCTGAATATTTTTCAACGTATTGTCTAAGAACAGAAGGATCGAAAGATAGACTTTTTAACGGAAATGCAATTTTTTTTTGAGTAAAATAAATTTTTTCTTGCGATTCAACCTAATAGTTAAAACCTTCATAGATAATGAATGAAAAGGAAGAAGAAAATTTCTCATTTTACGTTCTTTTAGATCAATTCCTGTAATATTGTTCCATTCGATTAAATGAAATTTTTTAACCGAACCCTGTAGCCATATCCCTTCTTTAGAAACCCTCATCATAGGTTGCACAAAAAAATCAATCCGTAGAGATTATTTAATGCAACTCCACCAAAAAAGAGTAGTACTATCCAAAATATTGCCTTTGACACAATCCTTTCCAAGCCAAGCAGATCATCCCTTAATTTTATAAAATCTGTAAATATACCATCGAATATAAGTTCTGCCATTACGAGGGCACTGACAAAACCTAATACCATAATAAAAAACATATATACTTTAGAACATTTTATCCAATAACTTTCCCCTTGAAATGAAGAGATTTTGGCTTCGTTTAAGCCCGGTTTGTCTCCCCCAACGCCATAACCT
>JAESPY010000048.1 GCA_016765435.1 Emcibacter sp. | reverse complement strand
TTTGCTTTTTTTATTAAGGGGGGAAAATTCCCCCGCGCCGTGGGCGCTCCCCCTCCTGCGCTAAAGCTCCGGGCGGCCGCTTGGCCTTGCCTCCGCCTAGTCGGCTCCGGTTACTGAAACCTCTCCGTAGAGGATGAAAAGAATAAATCTCTATTTTCCCCTGAGTATGCTCCAATCCGAAGCCCATCTGGGCTGAGGCAAGCGCAAGCGCGCGCCCGAGCTAATGCGAGGAGGGGGAGTGCCCACGGCGCGGGGGAATTTCCCCCTTAAATCAAAAAAACAAAGCGCCAGCGCTTGAGGCAAAACAAAAACCCCCACCTCAAACGCCTTCACTTTTAAACTCTAATCAATAATCACATTCCTGATCTGCCGGGCGGCGAAGCCCAGTTTGGTGACATTGATGCGACCCGCGGTTTGGAAATCATGGATCAACTTCTGAATACGGTTGGTGGATTTTTCCACTGTGCCGAGCCATTTTCTGGCCGCTTCGATACTGTCGCCACCATTCAGGTCAGTCAGTGCGGAGCGGGTTAGGTTTTTCTGCTGATCCAAAAGATCGGCCAGCACACTGTTAGTGGCAAGGCGGTCCCAGTGATCGGAAGATTCCACCAGTTCCGCTTCGGTCCGCAACCAGTCAAAACCAATCTCATCGCCCAGTAAGAAATAGGCACGGGCAACATCGGTCACGTCGATATCCATATCCTTGCCCACCATAACAATGTCACAGGCGGCAATTTTCATTTCCAGATTGGCAATATGCGTGGCCAGTTCGTCGTCAACTTGCTGCTCGCAATACATGGCGATTTTGCTTTTCAGGCTTTCTTCGCTCTGATTATGAACAACGACGGGCATATCGAATAATTCCTGAACACCGGGCCGGAATTGGTTGATAACATCCTCAAGCGGTCGGCTGGCGTCGGTATTATTCAGGAACCAGATGGTCTGGCGTCGGGAAAAGGCCTCCACATCCATCAGCATTAACATCTGTATGGTGGCAGGCACCACATAGTCCAGACTTTCTATTTGTTTGAAAAGTGTGGAAAGCCCAAAGACTTCGTTGGCCAGAATAGAGGCGCGGGCAATATCCGCTGGCATGGCCCCGGTTTCTTCCTTGATGGCTTGAATGCCGCCCCGGTTGACAATTTCATTGCATATTTCTTTGGCAATGATGTCCCGTTTCAGCTGATGATTGCAGATATCACTGCTATATCTATCGCGCAGTTGTTTTGGAAAGGCCCGGATAATATATTTATTGAGGTAAGGGTCATCTAGAACCTTACTGGCCATCAGATCATCATAAAGACCCATTTTGGAATAAGCGATCAGGACGGCTATTTCGGGTCGGGTCAGGCCCAGTTCGTCGTCGGTCCGTTCAATCAATTCGTCATCAGAGGGCAGGAACTCCAGTTCCCGGTCCAGATGGGCGGTTTTTTCCAGATCATCCATAAAGCGAACAAAACTGTCCAATTCCCGAATGCTGCTGGATCGGGCGAGGCTTATGGCCTGAGTTTGCAGGTAATTATCGTCGAGGACAATTTTGCTCACCTCATCGGTCATTTCGACCAGAGGCATATCCCGCTGTTTCGGGGTCAGCTTGCCATCCTGAACCAGCGCATTGAGTAGAATCTTGATATTCACTTCATTGTCCGAACAATCCACACCGGCGGAATTATCCACAGCGTCCGTATTGATCAGGCCGCCATTCAGACAATATTCTATCCGGCCCCGTTGGGTACAGGCAAGGTTGCCGCCCTCGGCAATGACGGTACAATTAAGCTCATTACCGTCGATACGGATGGCGTCATTGGCCCGGTCGCCGACTTGGGCATTATTTTCGCGGGAAGACTTGATATAGGTCCCGATCCCGCCAAACCATAACAGGTCCGTATGGGATTTCAGGATTGCCTTCATAATTTCATTGGGCGTGGCGCTGTCCTGAGAGTCGTCAAAATTCAGAAGTTGTTTCATTTCCGTACTAAGAGGAATTGATTTGGCCTTGCGGCTGAAAATACCGCCACCTCGGGATATGAGCTTGCTGTTATAATCCTGCCAGCTGGACCGAGGCAGGTCGAACAACCGTTGGCGTTCCTTAAAACTTGTGGCCGGGTCCGGGTCCGGGTCAATGAAAATATCCCGGTGGTCAAATGCAGCGACCAGTTTCACGGCTTCGGAACAAAGCAGACCATTGCCGAAAACATCGCCCGACATGTCGCCAATACCGGAAATGGTGATGGAATCCGTCTGGACATTGATGTCTTTTTCCCGAAAATGACGCTGGACAGAAACCCAAGCCCCTTTGGCGGTGATGCCCATCTTTTTATGGTCATATCCATTGGAGCCACCAGAAGCAAAGGCATCATCGAGCCAGAAGCCATAATCGTGTGCCAAACCATTGGCAATATCGGAAAATGTGGCTGTCCCCTTGTCGGCGGCAACCACCAGATAAGGGTCATCGCCGTCTCGACGCGTTACATTATCCGGTGGAATTACTTCATTGTCTTTCAGATTGTCGGTGATGTCCAACAGACCGGAAATAAAGGTTTTGTAACAGGCAATGCCTTCTGCCAGAATTTCCTCGCGGTTGGCTCCGGCGGGCATTTTCTTTGGCACAAAGCCGCCCTTGGCTCCCACGGGAACGATGACGGTATTTTTCACCTGTTGGGCCTTGACCAAGCCAAGGACTTCCGTGCGGTAATCTTCCCGTCGATCGGACCAGCGCAGGCCGCCACGGGCCACAGGACCAAAGCGCAGGTGGACGCCTTCTATCCGGGGGGAATAGACAAATATTTCCGCGTAAGGCCGGGGTTTTGGTGCTTCTCGAACATCCCGGCTGTTGATTTTGATAGAAACATAGGGCTTGTTACGGCCGTTTGCCGCTTTTTGATAGAAATTGGTCCGCAGAGAGCAGGTGATCACATTAAGGTAACTGCGCAGCATGCGGTCCTGATCCAGGCTATCGACTTTTTCCAGTTGGCTGCGGATGTTTTTTTCCAGCCGTGCCGCTTCTTCTTCGCGGTCGATATTTTCTGGCAAGGTCAGCGCGAAATTAGTCTCGAACAAGCTGGCCAAATCCCGGGCTGTTTCCCAATATTGGGTCAGGGTATCCTGCATATAGGTTTCGCTGTAGGACAGGCTGAGTTGACGGATATATTTGCTGTAAATCCTTAAAATCAAAACCTGACGGTAGGTCATGCCGGCTCTGAGAACCAGTTTATTGAAGCCGTCATTGTCAATACGCTCTATCCAGACCACACGCAGGGTATCTTCCAGCCGTTCCTTGATGACAGACAGGTCAAAAGACGTTTCCGCCGGGTCTTCCAGATAAAAATCATGGATGGCATGGGTGATGGCTTCGCCGTCTTCTGTTGTTCGAACAGGAAAAGCGTTTTCTTCCACAACCCGCAGGCCAAGATTTTCCAACATAGGCAAACAGTCGCTGAGCGCGATGGTTTGGTGGCTGGTATATATTTTCAGCCGGATGGCAGGATCGTCATCTTCGGCCAGACGATAGAAGTTGAACTGGATATTCTGACTTTCGGGTAATTTTTCCAGTTTTTCAATGTCTGTGACGGTAAAGCGTGGATCAAAATGTTCCCGGTAAGAGGTGGAAAATGATCGGTTATATTTCCGAAATAGCGCGGTGCCAACTTCTTCTCCCCAGCGGTCACTGAGGACTTCTTGCAGATGATCATTCCAGCGTTGGGCGACTTCGGCGAGGCGTTTATTTATGCTGGCGGTATCCGGGGAGGGGACATTGCCGGGCGTGGTGCGAATGATAAAATGCCAGCGGGCGATTCTCTCATTGCTCAGTTGAGCATAATGGGAGGATATTTCACCGTTAAAGGCTTCACAGAGGATTCGTTCGACCTTGCCGCGCAGGGTGGAATCATACATGTCGCGGGGGACAAAAACCAGCGCAGAAACATAGCGTTCAAAACGGTCTTTGCGGATGAAAGCCTGACAACGGGGCATGACTTTCAGATGTAAAATACCAATGGCGGTATCCCGAAGTTGCTCTTCGTCGATTTGGAACAATTCATCTCTGGGCAGGGTTTCCAGAATATGCATCAGGGCGCGGCCATCATGGCTGTCGGCGGTAAAACCGGACGCTTCGACCACATGACGGACTTTCCGGTCCAGATAAGGTACGGTTTCTGCCCGTTGATTATAGGATTGGGCGGTGAAAAGGCCGATGAAACGGACTTCGCTGACCACGGCACCCTTTTTGTCATATTTTTTGAAACCGATATAATCCATATGAACGACCCGATGGACCAGCGACTTTATATTGGCCTTGGTGATCAGGAAGACCTGAGGCTGTTCCATGAAATATTCAATCTCGGGCGAGGAGGGGACCAGCCCCTTTGGTCCTTTCAGCACAAAAACATCCGGGTCGCGCAGGATGCCATATCCTTCGCCCTTGGTTTTTTTGTTGCCGTAGAAATATTCCCGATAGCCAAGAACGGTGAAATTATCGTCTTTAAGCCATTTAAGGAATTTGATGGCCTCGCGGGTTTGTTTGGGGTCAACAACGGTTTTTGGTAGACTGGCCAGATTCTTGCTGACGTCATCCATTTTGCTGAGCATGGGTTTCCAGTCGTCAATGGCGGCGCGGATAAAGCCCAATACTTTGTTTAATTTATCTTTCAGTGCGGCGATTTGTTTGGGGTCCGTCATGGCGGTAATTTCAATATGCATGATGGATTCGTTGATTTTTTTGCCGCCTTTTACCGGTGCTTTACCTGTGCTTTTTCCCGGAATTTTTTTGCCGTCTTTGTCGCGGATACTGACCATGATGGGATGGACCAGCATATGCAGTTCATTGCCATCTTCCAACAGATTGGATGTGATGGAATCCAACAGGAACGGCATATCATCATTAACGATTTGAATGACGGTATGGGTGGCAGGCCAGCCATGTTCTTCCAATGTGGGGTTAAAGACCCTGATTTTCCAACTGTTGGTATCCCGTTGCGCGCAGAATTTCCAGAGGGAGAACGCCGCGGCATACAGCTCATCAATAGGCCGGTTGGATAATTCCTCAAGGGGGGCGTATTTATACATATCTTGTACGAATTGGATAAATTCTTTGGGGTTTTCCGTTTTTAAGCGTTCCGTTGCAAAATCTGTAATGGCATCAATTCTGAGTTTTTTCTGTGTCTGGATCGTCACGTGCTTGTCCTTTTAGTCACATTATTGTGTAATCGGATAAATGGGTCGATTTTCGGTTGGTCACTTTTTCAGGGGTCTTTTGCCACGCGTTTCAGCAGAGGCTCCATGATGTCTTCGTCTTCTTCTAATATTTTTATGACGGTCACTTGTGTTCCGTCCCGTCGGGCCAAAAGCAGGCAAAAATCTTCATTAGCCTCTAGATTACTTTCAACATCCTTTGGAATATAAAATGTGGCGAGGGCGGGGAGAGTATCTATGGTTTTTTTGGAGTCTTCTACAGAAAGGTCGGTGGAGTTACCGGGGTCTTCCCGTCTTTCCCGTTCTTCGCGTACGCAGCCTTTTATGCCTCCGGGGAACTGTTCCAGAAAATCTGGCAGGCTTTTGCCATTTTGATTGTTCTTTTGGGCAAAGGCCAGCGCGGCGGCATATTCGGTCAGNCGGGTTTTGTCATAATCNCGGCCAAANCATAATTTCAANGTGGGGGTATAGGGNGCGCGTTTCTGGCTTTTCAANCCTTCTGNTGTCAAAAGNGCGCTGTAATTNTCGGCGCAGACCAGNCAGAGNTCATGAAAATCNAGGATGGCNCCCAAGGCTTCATATAATGATCGGCGGGATCGCTGGTCCGCNGGGTTTTGTCCCTGAACCAGTTTACGGCAATGGGCCAGATGTTCCTGAAGAAGATCACCGTCTGTTGTATCTTTCTGATCCAANAGGGGCTTTTTAGCGGGGGATGATTCTTTTTCCGGCTTATCCTCCGGTTCATCTTTCGGCTCATTCTCTGGCTCGGCAGGTTTTTCTTTGGCTTTTTTGGACGGGCTTTTTTTTGCGGCTTCTTTTTTAACCGGGGTCTTTTTTGCAAGCGCCTCTTCTTCGCTGATCCAGCGAATGGCACCCAGAATAAAATTTATGTTCGTTCCATCATCGCTGAAGGGCAACAAAATACCGCGATAGAGGATTTTTTCACGGGCCTTGTTGAGGAATTCCGCATCAAAGGAGATTGGAGATCTGTTGCCGAGAACTTCCATATAATGATCGGTAATACGGCTGAGCAGTGTGCGGCGGGGGATATCGCTTATGCCCTTGGGGCTTAAACCGTCATCCAGATCCTGTTTTAAAAGTTGTCCAATGACTTGTAAAGTTGGCTCATTATCGGTATCCCGCAGATCGATCAAGACCATATTGTTTTTATAGGCGGCGATATCCGCAGGCGTTAGAGATTTCAACGGCGGAATGCCATAGTCATCGGCTAACCCAAACCAATAATTATATAATTGGAAGGTAATTCTTTGTTCGCGACCTGTATATTCGACAGGATTCATTCTGATCATTCCCTGACTTTAAATCAGACGTTATAGACGTGCCGACTCAAATGATGGTAAAAAATACGCCTACCAGACAACTTTTTCCAGCTAATATTGATCGAAAAACGTAAATATCCTGTAAATTTGTAAATAATAGCTAAAGGGACGGCGATATTTTTTCTTGGCAATGGTATGGAAATGTTTTACAATGTATTTTTATAAGTAATTTACAAATTAAAAAACATTTTATAATGGGTATATTCAGGTAAGGGTTTTCACTATGACAAATACAACATTAACACAGCTTGTTAGCGAAATGGCGCAGGGGAGCATTCGTGTGGTTGACCTGACGGTGCCGCTCAGTGAAGATACGCCGGTTATTGGCCTGCCCGAGGAATTTGCCCAGTCGCCAGCTTTTAAGATGGAACAGATATCCCAGTTTGATGACAAGGGTCCGGCCTGGTACTGGAACAGTTTCTCTTGCGGTGAACATACGGGCACGCATTTTGATGCGCCGGGTCATTGGATCACGGGTAAGGGCTATGCTGATGGCTGTACGGATACCATTCCGCCGGAAAAACTGGTCGCACCGGCCAATGTGGTTGATGTGAGTGCAGAAGCAGCGGAAAACCCGGATTATCTTTTGACGTCTGCCAAATTGAAAGAATGGGAAGCGGAACATGGCCGCATCGAACCGGGGACATGGCTTTTGATGCGCACAGATTGGAGCAAGCGGTCTCCTGAAGATTTCCTCAATTATGCCGAAGATGGCCCTCATACCCCCGGACCATCTGTGGAATGTATGGAATTTCTGGCCAATGAGCGGGATATTCTGGGTTTTGGCGTAGAAACAGTTGGGACGGATGCGGGACAGGCTTTTGCTTTTGATCCGGCGTTTCCGGCCCATCAATTGATGCATGGTAATAATAAACTTGGTCTGGCGTCCTTGACCAATCTGGATAAGTTGCCCCCAAAAGGCGCGGTTATTGTTGCGGCCCCCCTTAAAATTGTTAATGGGTCCGGCAGTCCGCTGCGGGTTATCGCGCTAACATCTTAAAGACATCATAAAGATTATCGTAAGGGTCTTATAAATGGCGGAACGTTCCTTTGCCAAAGAAGTAAAAAAGCTGCGCCTTGGCGCGGGAGAAACCTTTGACGGCGAAGGTATTCTTGCCGTTACCAAGGGGTTGCTCCAATCCGGTGTCGCCTATGTGGGGGGNTATCAGGGATCACCTGTATCTCATTTGATGGATGTTCTGGCCGATGCTCAGGAAATTCTCGATGAGCTTGGCGTGCATTTTGAAGCCAATGGTAGTGAGGCCAATGCCGCCGCCATGTTGTCGGCTTCGATCAGTTATCCTTTGCGGGCGGCGGTGACNTGGAAATCCACGGTGGGGACCAATGTGGCCTCCGATGCTNTATCCAATCTGGCNTCTGCCGGAGTTATTGGCGGCACNGTCATCATTATCGGAGAAGATTATGGCGAGGGNGCCAGCATTATGCAGGAACGGTCCCACGCCTTTGCCATGAAATCNCAGATGTGGCTGATTAACCCCCGGCCCAATCTGACGGCTATGGTTGANATGATTGAAAAAAGCTTTCAGCTGTCAGAGGCGAGTAATACGCCGCTNTTTTTNCAGATGCGTATCCGGGCCTGTCATCTGCATGGTCAATTCATTGCAAAGGATAATATTCCACCAAAATTTACCGTGCGCGATGCGTTGGAAAATCCCAATCGGGAAGCNGATAAGATCATTCTGCCGCCGTTTACGTTTTTGCAGGAAAAGCAAAAAATGGAACAGCGTTGGCCTGCGGCGGTGAAATTCATTACAGAGGAGGGGTTGAATGAAGTNTTTNANAANTCCGGGGACAGCTCTGGGCATGATGTCGGNCTTATCCTTGAGGGCGGTCTTTATAATGTTGTGATCCGGGCNTTNCAAAANCTGGGNCTGGCNGACAGTATGGGCAACGCANANNTGCCACTGTATGTGATGAATGTGACCTATCCTCTGGTGGATGCGGANTTGACNNATTTNGCCCAGAATAAAAANGCCGTCTTGATGGTCGAGGAAGGTCAGCCNAATTATATNGAGCAGTCTTTGAANAAGATNTTCAATGATGCNGAATTGACCTGTAAAATTTCTGGCAAGGATGTCTTGCCNCCGNCTGGTGAATATACCGGACAGGTTATGAAAGAAGGNATTCAGGCNTTTCTNGAGAAATANCGGCCAGATTTATTGCCNAAGGATTTGGTGAANTCGGACGNAGAGGCNACTTCGCTGGTGGACCTGTCCGAATTGGCCCGCGCCATTCCGCCCCGGCCACCGGGGCTTTGCACGGGNTGTCCCGAACGGCCNTTCTTTGCCGCNATGAAGATGCTGGAAAAAGACTATGGCGAGATTCATATCTCGGCAGATATTGGCTGTAATTCATTTGGCACTCTGCCGCCGTTTCAAATTGGTAATACCATCATGGGCTATGGCCTTGGGGCGGCNAGCTCCTCGGCGTTTAGCTCGGTACGGGGCAAGCGGGCGATCTCCATCATGGGNGATGGTGGTTTCTGGCATAACGGCCTGACCAGCGGAATNGGCAGCGCGGTNTANAACAACAGCGACAATGTTTTTATCATTGTGGACAATGGTTATGCGGCNGCNACGGGCGGTCAATATATCCCGTCATCGACGCGAACCCTGAAACAGGATGAACAGAAAGCCCGTATTCAGGATGCGGTGCAGGGTGTCGGGGTGAAATGGGTGCGGACCATTAATTCTTACGATATTGCCGATGTNAAAGATCTTGTCCATGAAGCCATGACGTCACCCTATTACGGCCCCAAGGTCATTGTGNTCGAGGGCGAATGTATGCTGAATCTTCAGCGGCGTGAAAAACCGATCAAGGCCCGCAATATAAAAGCNGGNAAACGCGAAGTNGCCACNCGTTTTTANGTGGAAGCAGAAACCTGTACNGGCGANCATGCCTGTATNCGGCTGTCCGGCTGTCCGTCNCTGACCATNAAACCTTCNGAGGATATCCTGCGGGAAGANCCGGTNGCNTATGTGGATAATAGTTGCGTNGGNTGTGGGGTNTGNGGNGAAAATGTCCATGTGGCGGTNTTATGCCCGTCCTTTTCCAAAGCAGAATTGATCATTAATCCGAGTGGCTGGGAGCNGTTCATNCATTCNCTGCGGCAGGCGGTGATTGGATTTTTGCAAAAACGAACAGACCGGAAACGGGCGAGGATNATGTTATGANNNAACAGATAACACGCCCCATAACCATTGCGATTTCGGCCCTTGGCGGTCAGGGCGGTGGNGTATTGACCAANTGGCTGGTNAGTGTNGCNGCACAGAATGNNTATTTTGCCCAGTCAACGTCTGTGCCNGGTGTGGCCCAGCGGACCGGGGCAACNATTTACTANCTTGAGATGTTTCCGAAANACCNTNAGGAAAANACNNCNCCNGTGATGGCTTTGATGCCCATGGCNGGGGATGTGGACCTTGTGGTAGCAGCAGAATTGATGGAGGCCGGACGGGCGGTACAGCGGCAGTTTGTCACCCCGGATAAAA
>JAESPY010000047.1 GCA_016765435.1 Emcibacter sp. | reverse complement strand
CGACTGCGGATCATGGGATATTTCAGGCGGGCCGAACTGTAGAGATACCAGCTATAGCTCGCCCCACGAGCACAACCGCGTGGTTCGTGGTTCGGCAGGTCTGTGCGTGTCCGGGGGTAATCGGTTTGCTGGGTTTCCCAAGTCACCAATCCCCCCTTAACATATATTTTCCAACTGCATGAGCCCGTACAATTCACCCCGTGGGTGGACCGCACGACTTTATCATGGGACCAGCGTCCCCGGTAAGCCCGCTCCCATCCCCGGTCTTCATCGGTGGTGATACCGTGTCCGTCGGAAAAAGTTTCAGGACGCTCTCTGGTGAGAAAAGTTAGTTTATCCAGAAAATGGCTCATATCATTGGTCTTTCAATTGAAATTTTCAGTCTGGTTTACGGATTTTTCACATAGGCACCGGGGCGCAAATAGAACCACCAGTTAATCACGATGCAAACCCCGTAAAATATCGCGAAGCCATAAAGAGCAAGCTCCGGAGTCGCCGCCTTGATTTCCTCGCCAAGAACCTTCGGAATGATAAAGGCTCCATAAGCTGCCACCGCAGATGTCCAACCCAGAACAGGACCAGCCTGTTCTTTATTGAAAACCATGGCAATGGTACGGAAAGTCGAACCGTTACCAATACCCGTTGCGGCAAAAAGCAGCAGGAACAGGATCAGGAAGGGAACGAAATATTCTTCCGGTGTGGCGGAGGCATAGGCCATCTTCATATGATAAGCCACGCCCAGCGCACAGGCCACCATGACGAAGGAGATATACTGGGTCACACGCGCGCCACCAAACTTGTCGGCAATCATACCACCCAAAGGCCGGATCAACGCCCCAATAAACGGACCGGTCCAGGCAAACATCAAGGCACTCGGCCCATTGGGATTGGCCAAGTCATGGTTCATAATACCATCAATCATGACATGCTGATAACCAAAGATCACTTTGATTGCCAAACCAAACGCCGCCGCAAAACCGATGAAAGATCCAAAGGTCATGGTATAGATCACGGTCATGGCCCATGTGTGCTTATTGTTAAAGATTTTATACTGACGTTTCAGGTTTTCGCCAATCTGACCGGGGATCATTTTCAACATGAACACGGTCATTGCGATGACGATCGGCAAAACAATCCATTTGCTCAGTCCGATACCTGAGGTAGGCACACCGGATGCAGTTTCCGGCAACAACAGCCACAGGCCACAGGCCGCCGCAACAAAGCCCAATATCAACATGAAGGTAATTTTAACAAAAACACCAGCAGGGCTGCCCACATCGGGAGACACATGCTCGTCAGTAATATTATTCATGCCAAACCAGCCCGCGAAAGCCAAAGGCACCAAGAACAGCAACCAGAGGAAACCTGCGTTATGGATGTATGTTTCCGTTCCTGCCGGAATTTTACCAATCAAAGTTCCGCTGGTATTTTCCAGAATCATCGGATCGCCACCGAAAATGCCGAATGTCATAAACAAAGGCACCAAAATCTGCATGGTGGTCACACCAAAGTTCCCCAGACCCGCATTCATACCCAGAGAAAAGCCCTGAATCTTTTTGGGATAGAAGAAGCTGATGTTGGACATGGAGGAGGCAAAGTTACCGCCGCCAAGGCCGGACAGGAAGGCCAGAATTTGGAACTGCCATAACGGCGTATTCATATCCTGCAGGGCAAAACCAGCCCCGACCGCTGGAATCATCAACAGCGCCGTGGTAAAGAAGATGGTATTACGTCCCCCGGCAAGCCGGATAAAAAAGGTGCTGGGAATACGCAATGTTGCCCCGGTAAGACCGGCAATGGCCATCAGGGTAAATAATTCAGGTTTTGCAAAATCAAAGCCCAGATTCAACATCTGCACCGTAATAATGCCCCAGTAAAGCCAGACGGCAAAACCGCACAACAGGCTTGGAATGGAAATCCACAGGTTTCTGGTGGCAATTGCCTTGCCCCGGTCTTCCCATTCGACGGGATCTTCCGGGTTCCATTGTTTAATATCTTCAGCCATATCTAAATCCTCCAATTTTATGTNTAAAAAAGGGGGGAGAAACGACGCCCCACCCTTAATCTTCATCGCTTANTGATTCTGCTCGTTCTTGATAGAATCAAGTTCCGGCANATAACGNGGNCCTTTCAATTCAGGCATATTCTTGCGGTCCATGCGAATGACGGAAAAATGCATCCAGANCAANGCAATCCCGATCAGGATNGTCAGCAGCATGAAACAACTTGTCCAGACACCGATCGCATCATTCATGATNCCAAAANTGATGGGCAGNAAGAAACCGCCAAGCCCNCCAATCAAGCCGACAATNCCGCCGACNGACCCCACATGGCCCGGATAATAAACCGGGATATGTTTGTAAACCGCCGCCTTGCCCAAGGACATGAAGAAACCAAGCACNATGGTCAGCGANACAAATANCCACAANGGAATGGTAATATTAAAATCTATCGGCCCATTAATACCGGCCACCGTATAATCGGTCGCGGGATAGGACATGACGAAGGTACAGGCGACACAGACCGAAAATGTCCAATACATCACCCGCCGGGCGCCAATCTTGTCTGATANCCANCCGCCCAAAGCCCGGAAGATACTACCGGGAAGCGCATANGCCGCNGCCANCATACCCGCNGTCTTCAGTTCCAAGCCATANGCCCCCACATAATAACGGGGAAGCCACAGGGCCAAAGCCACAAACGCGCCAAAAACAAAGAAATAATACAGCGAGAAACGCCNGACCTGTAAATTTNTCAGCGGTTCCATCTGCTCCATGAAAGANGCATGTTTGATGCCNTTNNCCCGACGTTCCCTTAANGCCGGNTCNTCNTTGCTGCAAATAAAATATAAAATCGCGGTGATNAACAGAATGANGGAATAGACCTGTGCCACACCCTGCCATTGATCATTCATAATGACCAACAGGAAAGGCGCNCCAAAGTTTGTGATCGCCGCCCCCACGTTCCCCATACCAAAAATNCCAAGGGCNGTACCCTGTTTTTCCTTAGGATACCANGTGGANACATAAGCAATACCAACCGCNAAACTACCNCCCGCAAGGCCAACACCCAAAGCCGCCACCANAAACATGGGATAGGTCGATACCTTGGTTAACAGATATGCCGCCACCGCCGTGANCAGCATCTGNAANGTATAAACAACCCGACCGCCATATTGATCGGCCCAAACNCCCAGAAAAATCCGGCTTAAAGANCCNGTAAGTATGGGNGTGGCCACCAATATACCAAACTGGGTATCACTCAGACCCAACTGCATTTTNATTTTCAGGCCAATGATAGANAACATTGTCCAGACNGCAAAACAAACGGTAAAGGCCAGCGTACTTGTGACCAACGCCTGTTTTTGCTCTCCTCTGGTTACATCTGCGACACTCATAGCTAAATCCCTCAATAAGTTCTTGAATGAGGGAACATTAAGGAAAAGAGGGCCGGTTGAATTTGACCTCAGTCAAATAACGAAAAGTAGTATTAAAAAAAATTAAGCTCGTTTTCAGGCGTTTTTTTACAAGAAACCTTGTGGCTTTTAGGAAACTGCCCTAGTATCTGGCTGGGTATTAAACAACGATCAANAATNNTATATATGAATAATACACTTCCTTATCTCAGCGATGCCTTGCATGAAATGCANACCGAACGGGGCTGTGCNGTTCTGTTCGTCAGCAGCAATGGCAAGTTGTTTAAGAAAGAGTTGCTGGAGATTTTTGANAAATCCCATGCNACCTTTGAGAAAATTCGCCAAAAATTAAAAAAATGGCAGGAAAGCCATTCCTTTGATGACGAATTCCTCAATAAGATGAAAATCGTTCTGGATAATTCCGAAACTGTCCAAGCCCGCCGCAACCGNATNCTCAATCTGGAATTCAACGCCACGGAAATCATCAGTGGATACAGCCATAATGTGATCAGCCCCCTGATGGATATTATGGTTCTGGTCGCCCTGTTTGATAAAAATAACGANCCNACAAAAGTCAGCGCCTATTCCTACTTCCTGCAACTCAAGGAAAAATTTGGCCGGGAAAGAGCGCTCGGCGTGCGGGGACTGGCCACCAAGTCCTTTGACAATCGGGAATTTCTGGACCGGTTCCGTTTCCTGATTTTGGAACAGGACAGNTTCAAACGCACNTTTTTTGCCATGGCCGATGACAATCAGAAGAAAATTTATNANNNCATCATGCAGGGNAANGCNATCCGCAAGCTGGCCGATGTNCATCTNAANCTGAAAACAGGCCATAAAGTTACCCNGCCAAATATTGAGCCCACAGAATGGTTNNANCTGACNTCNGANAAAATGGCCCTGATGAAAAAGGTTGAAGAAAAGCTGGTAGAAAGCTTGCCGAAAGACAGTCTTCCCAAAAGTGACCCGTCACAGGCATCCCGGGTCAGAGTGGTTCGTCCCGTGGAAGGGATCACATCGGAACAACGGGATTTTATCGAAGAACTGCCGTTTTTCATTAATCTGCCAGAAGAAATTATAACCGGCCTCCTGCAACATGCCCAGGTGCGGGAATATAAAAAAGGCAAACTTCTGTTTCTGGAAGGCGAAGTCTCTAGCCGACTGCATATTATGCTCAGCGGTTGGGTAAAATTATTCAAAGGCACCTCAAGCGGGGATGAAACCGTACTCCAGATGCTCTCCAGCGGCGATATGATCGCTGAATCAGCGGTTTTCCTTAACGCCAATTATCCGGTCAGCGCCCAGGTGGCGAAAAATGCCGTTATCCTGACCCTACCCGCCCCGATCATACGCGAGAGAATAAAAGAACATAACGTACTGGCTCTGAGGGTTCTGGANGGCATTTCCAANCATTCNCATAATCTGATTCAGGAATTTGAGAATATCCGCCTGAAACCGGCCACGGAACGGGTCGGCTGGTTCCTGCTGAAACTGCTGCTGGATCAGGGCAAGGTCCCNGANCTTATTGAGCTGCCCTATGACAAATCNCTGATNGCNTCCTATCTGGATATGAANCCAGAGACNTTTTCCCGNACNNTGAAACGTTTCAAGGAAAATGGATTTGAAATAAACAAAAATTCCGTGATTCTACCCGATATCAANGCGCTATGNGGATTTTGCGATCATGATCTGTCCGCNGCCTGTCATAAACATGGCACGCCCGAATGTCCNAATCCCGATTGCAGTCAGCAANTCAGCNCNANTTTCAAATAANANNNCCCTGCCTTAAATCCAATNCCGATGTTTGATTTACATCAACTCTGGATTTCTTTTCTCCTGTATGTATAATGNTANGTGTTAGGGCATTGTCCATTTGACGATGCTCTACTCCGAAGCCCTTGGACCTAAACCCCGTAATATGGANATGGTTCACTGGCCGCAGACTGAGAAGNTCTGCCGGGTTATGGTGAAAACNCCNTAGCCTCCCGTGTTTGGAAAGGAGAGTATAAGTGAAACAAGACCCCATTAAGTTGGTGGACAGTTATGAACGCGCGTTTCCCTACCTGCGTCTGTCGATCACAGATATATGTAATTTCCGTTGTGAGTATTGCCTGCCCGATGGCTATAAATGCGACAGCAAACCCAAATTCCTCGATCTTGATGAAATTCGTAGACTGGTGGCGGCCTTTGCCGGACTTGGCGTGTGGAAAATACGCCTGACCGGAGGCGAACCTAGTGTGCGCAAGGATTTCGCCGACATCATTGATCTGGTATCCCATACGCCGGGGGTTGAGACCACCGCCTTTACCACCAACGGCTATCGGCTTTTGGCCAATGCCCGGAAATGGTATGATGCAGGGGCGCGGAATCTTAACGTCAGCATCGACAGTCTGAACCGGGAGATGTTCCATAAAATCACCGACCATGACAGATTGGATGATGTGCTGGCCGGGGTCGAAGAATCCCTCGCGGTCGGCTATGAATCCGTGAAGATAAATGTGGTTCTGTTGCGCGGCCTCAATGATGACTCCCTTGACAGTTATCTGGACTATGTCCAACAACGGCCTGTCACGGTTCGCTTCATTGAATTGATGCAGACGGGCGATAATCTTGAGTATTTCAAAAAACGCCATCTGTCGGCGGACGTAATCCGCACCGCACTTCTGCAACGGGGTTGGGCCGAAACGGTTCGTGTTAACGGCGCGGGACCGGCGGTGAATTTCACCCATCCGGATTATCAGGGGGCCATTGGCCTGATCGCGCCCTATTCCAAGGATTTCTGTCTGGGCTGCAACCGACTTCGGATAACGGCAACGGGCGATTTGCGCCTGTGCCTGTTCGGAGAATTTGGTATTCCTCTTCGGGATTTGTTGCANCGTGATGACCAAATGGCGGAATTACAAGCGCGTGTCATGAAACAGCTAAACTATAAAAAATCATCCCATTTTCTGGATCAGGGACTAACAGGTCTGATTCCCAATCTGTCTGCCACCGGGGGGTAAGCATGTTATCTTATGGGGATGCCTTAAATATTATTCTGTCNGCCGGAGGAAATCCTCTTGTCACAGAAACCACCTCCCTTAGCCATGCGCTGGGGCAGGTGACGGCAGACAGGATCATTGCCCCGGAAAATGTTCCCCCCTTCCATAATTCGGCCATGGATGGCTTTGCCGTAAAAAGCGGGGCCGTGCAAGATGCAACAGCGGATCATCCCGTCGTCCTGAATGTGGACGGCAGCACCATGGCGGGGGATTTTCCCGATTCCGGTCCTGAACATGCCGCGAATGGGGCTTGGGAAATCATGACCGGCGCGCCCGTTCCCCCGGCCTATGACGCCGTTATCCGAATCGAAGACATCACCATTCTTGAAACAGATTCTCAAGAAAGACCCGTCAAAATTTCCATCGCGGCGAACGGCTTTCCCGGCAAGAATGTCCGAAAAGCCGGAACAGATTTCCAGCCCGGCAACCTGCTGATTGAAAAGAGCGTGGAAATCGCCCCCCATCATATTATGGCACTCGCCGCANTGGGACAGGATCACATTCCGGTCACAACCCCGCCGAAAGCCGCCATCATCAGCACCGGAAAGGAACTGGTCGATGACATGGACCGCGCCCTGCAACCGGGACAGATTCGCAACTGCAACGCGCCGTATATTTTACAAAGCCTNAGATCATATGGCATNGNCGCCACCGACGAAGGNACNATTTTCGACGAACCGGAAAAATTCGANCAGAAAATTACCGAAATCCTGTCCAANGACNTTCAGATCATTNTGTCTTCCGGGGCNGTNTCNATGGGCCGTTATGACTTTGTCCCGGACGGCCTTAAAAAAATGGGCGCGGAGATTCTGTTTCACAAGGCGGCGATCCGGCCCGGAAAGCCCATCCTCTTTGCCCGCTTCCCTTGCGGTACTTGTTATTTCGGTCTGCCCGGNAACCCGATTGCCGCCGCCGTGGGTCTGCGGTTCTTTGCCTATCCCCTGATCCGGCAACAACGGGGACTGGCCCCGGAAGAACCCGTCGCCGCCCTATTGCAAAATGATTTCACCAAAGACTCCCCCTTCCGGTTTTTCCAGAAAGCCTTCTATCGCCATGACGACACAGGCCGTCNTATGGTTGAGATTCTTCCCGGTCAGGAATCTTTCAAAATCAAACCCATGCTGGCGCAAAATTGCTGGGCGGTGGTGCCGGAAGACGGGTTATCCTTAAAAGCAGGCGATAATATTGATATCTATCCGCTCTATCCCGGCGCAACTTCTGGAAGCTTATTATGAAACTGCGCATTGATCCTGAGAAAATAAGCTTTCGTCTAGATTTCGATGAGCTTGAAATATTGCTGAGAGAGGGCGTCATACAAGACAGTACGCCCCTGCCCGAAAGTCATCTAAAGTATAAAGTCATCACCCTGACCGCCGGGTCAAAGGCCACCTTTCAGGCAACAAACGGGGCTTATATATTATCCCTGCCCAGGGATGTGGTTGAGGCCCATAAAGCCACCCTGCCGTCCCTGAAAGGCATTGTCACTGCCTTCCCCTGTCAGAATGGAGACCTATTGGTTTCCCTTGAGATTAACCTGAAGAAAAAGCTCAAACATTCTCTTGAACGTTAAGCCCTTAAAACAATGATATAGCCCAGTACGGTCAAGCTCAATAACCAGAAAACCATATAGAAAATCATGGCCCGTTTGGCTTTTTTCTTTTCAAACCATGTGCGCGGCTGCACACCTTTGAACAGGAACACCAGTTTGGCCGACAGATTAACGCAAACGATATTTACCGCCAGCAACAATGCCGCCCCCAGCGCCAGTTCATAACGTCCGGCTCCCAACATAATGCCGATTGTCGCCCCCGGCGGCAAAAGCGCCACAGCGACCATCACCCCGACCAACACGCTTGAAAGACCACTGGCCAGCGACAGAACCGCCGCTGCACCAGACACCAGCGCCAACGCAATACTGTCAAAACCGACCACCGTTCGGGACAGAAGTTCCGGACCGTTCAGCTCATCCGGCCAATAAGTCCCCCAAACCAGCCCCAATGAAAAACTTAACGTAAGCGCAATCAAAAACCCAACCGCCATGGTTTTCAGGGCATTGCCCATCAGGTCCAGATCTCCCAGAGCCGTGGACAGGGCAAGGGCCAAATTCGGCCCCAACAACGGTGCAATCACCATCGCCCCGATCACCACCGCCACATTATTTTCAATCAGCCCGATGCTGGCTGGCGAACGCGGAGCGGCCTTCGAAGACACTTTGTGGAGTTTGATAAACTCAGCGGAATTCACTACCCGGCGATAAGGCTGTTTTTGAAGTAGTGCCTTGCACAGTAAAGGGAACCTCTGAAAATTGGTTCTCCCCCTTACGAAGGGGGAGTGAGAGAGGGTTTTTAAACTACTTT
>JAESPY010000046.1 GCA_016765435.1 Emcibacter sp. | reverse complement strand
ACCGGGTCAAACCGGGGATTACCGGCTGGGCCCAGTTGAACTATCCTTATGGGGCTTCGGAAGAGGATACAAAGCGTAAATTGGAATATGACCTTTATTACATCAAGAATTATTCCCTGTTCCTTGATTTTCTTATTCTCATACAAACCGTGCGTGTTGTATTGTGGCCGGATGGTGTGAGGTAGGCGGGCTATATGGAAAAGGGATTTAGTGATATTGGTTTTGTAACCTTCGCACTTGCGGGGGTGTCCTATATGGCTTTGGCGGTTTACATCATTATCAATGGGAAAAACCGCCAGGAGAACCTGTGGTTAACAGGGGCAATCGTCATTAGTGCCCTATGGTCTTTCGTCACGGCGGGCGCTTTTTTTGGCTATGGCACGCTAGATTATTTTCTGTCTTTTCTTGAGATTCTACGTGGTGTCGCATGGATTGCTTTTTTTACTGTTTTATTGTCTCGAATATGGGCCATGCAGGGCAATGTGCAACTGGGCAGAAATTTAAAATTATCGCTATGTTTCTTCCTGAGTATGATTTTGTTGGTAAGCCTTTGGGATGTTGGTATAGTTTTTGGTTATTTTAACGTCCAACTGCCGGCATATTATAATGTTTATAGCATTCTGACCCTTTGCATTGTGATATTTTTACTGGTTGAAAACCTTTACCGTAATTCTGCTGAAGAGGGACGTTGGGGCATTAAGCTGCTGCTGTTGGCGGTCGCGGGTCTCTACATATATGATTTCCTGCTATTTGCTGACAGAATACTCTTTACGGCCATCGGGCAAAAATTATTTGAAGCCCGTGGCATGGTGAATTTCCTGTTGGTACCACTGCTTGCCATTGCGGTTTCCAGAAACCCATCATGGAAAATGAATGTAAAAGTCTCCCGGAAGGTGGCTTTCCATACGATTACGCTGATTGGTACGGGGGCCTATCTGATTGGTATGTCGGCAGCGGGATATTTCCTGCAAAATTATGGCGGCAAGTGGGGGAATATATTACAGGTAACTTTTATTTTGACGGCTCTTCTGGGGTTGGTGGCTTTTATTAGCTCGGGAAAATTCAGGGCCTGGGCACAGGTATTGCTGTCGAAGCATTTCTTCCAGTATCGTTATGATTACCGCGAGGAATGGTTGAAATTTATCAATACCATTTCGGCCACGGGGGAGCATTATGACCTTCGGGAGCGAGTGATAAAGACATTGGCAGACGTTGTGGACAGTTCCGGCGGGGCTTTATGGTTGTGTGAGCAACCAGATGTTTATCAACTGGCCGCCAAATGGAATTTCCAATATGATGTGGAAAATGAGCTATTGTCGGGCGATGATTTCGTAAAATTCCTGGAACGGGAAGAATGGGTTATTGACCTGAATCATGAGATCGAAGAGGGCAAGATAAAGCATCATGGGCTTTCGATTCCTGAATGGCTGTTGAGCAATCCCCGGTATTGGCTTGTCATGCCATTGGATCATTTGGGTAAATTGGTCGGGTTTGTGGTGTTGCTACAGCCGCGGGTGAAGAATAACCTGAATTGGGAGAGTACGGACCTGTTAAAAACATTGGGTCGGCAAACGGCCAGTTATCTGGCGGAACAGATTTCGGAAATGTCACTTGCGGAATCCAGAGAATTTGAATCTTTTAATCGAAAATTTGCTTTTGTCGTTCATGATATTAAAAATTTAACCAGTCAGCTGTCGCTTATTGTCAAGAATGCAAAGAAACATGCTGATAACCCGGATTTTCAAAAAGATATGATCTTAACGATTCAAGATTCTGTAACGAAAATGAACAGCCTGCTCTCCCGTATCACGGTGGTTCAGGAGCCGTCTTTGGATAGGGTCGATCATGTTTTGAATATTTCCGTGACGATTGAAAAAATGGTAAAAGATTGGGACAAAAGAGGTCTGAATATTGCCTTCACTAAAAGTGAGGGGGATGTGGCTGTCTATGCAGATGAAGAAAGTATTGAGACTATATTTATGCATCTTATTGAAAATGCCAGAGAAGCCTGTGCGGCGGATAATATAAGAATAGGACTGGACCTGTCCTGCGAAGGCGGGTTTGCTATTGTTAAAGTGAGAGACAATGGTCATGGTATGGCGCAGGATTTCATTCAAAACGAACTCTTCAGGCCATTTCGGTCCACGAAAGAGAATGGATACGGCATTGGCGCTTATGAAAGTCGGGAAATGGTCAAACGTTTGGGGGGGCGGCTGATGGTGAAAAGTCAAAAAGAAGTCGGTACGACAATGAAGGTTTATCTGCGTCTGGTGGATGACCGTGAAGTAAGTTTAAGTTGAGGGGGAGTGAAATATGACTAAAGATAAAAGAAATTTACTTGTGGTTGAGGACGACCCGGGCCTGCAAAGGCAATATAAGTGGAATTTTGAAAATTATAACGCGACCATCGTCGGGGAACGGAAGGATGCTATTGCGGCATTTGAAAAACAAAAACCTGCCGTTGTGACGCTGGATCTTGGCCTGCCCCCTGACCCGGACGGGACGTCCGAAGGTTTCGCAACATTGGAAGAAATTCTAAAAATTTCTCCCAATACGAAAGTTATTGTGGCCAGCGGCCATGGCAGCCATGAAAGCGCTTTGAAAGCGATTTCCATGGGGGCGTATGATTTTTATCAGAAACCCGTTGATCCTGACCAACTTGGTCTGATAGTGGACAGAGCTTTCAGGCTTCATGATCTGGAAGAAGAAAATATTCGCCTGTTAGAAGTAAAACAACCTTCGGGCTTTCAGGGATTGATCACTGGCTGTCCTGATATGTATAAAGTCTGCAACATGGTCGAGCGTGTGGCACCGGCAAATGTATCGGTTTTGTTGCTGGGAGCCAGTGGAACAGGTAAAGAACTTTTGGCCCGAGCCGTTCATAATCTGAGCGATCGGAAAGATGAGAAGTTTGTGGCGATAAACTGTGCCGCCATCCCGGANAATCTTCTNGAGAGTGAATTGTTCGGTTATGAAAAAGGTGCNTTTACCGGGGCNGTTAAGCAAACCAAAGGTAAAATTGAGATGGCTGAGGGNGGCACATTATTTCTGGATGAAATTGGCGACCTTCAGTTTTCGCTACAGGTTAAGCTTTTGCGGTTTTTGCAGGAGCGGGTTATTGAACGTATTGGCGGACGTAAGGAAATTCCGGTTGATGTCCGTGTAGTATGCGCCACCCATCAGGATCTTGAAAGGGACATTTCAGAAGGGGCCTTCCGGGAAGATCTTTTTTANCGGTTAAGTGAAATAATTATCACCATTCCGTCATTGGCAGAGCGGGAAGGGGATGCTATCCTTTTGGCGAAGGCATTCTTGAGCAAATTTAATGATGAACTTAAAAAACAGATTAAGGGCTTCACGCAGGATGCGCTGACATCCATNTCGTCCTATAACTGGCCGGGGAATGTGCGGGAACTGGAAAACAGAATTAAAAGATCTGTTATCATGTGCAACGGAAATAAGATAACATCGGATGATCTTGAACTTAACATAAAAGAAGATGAAGTGACCGTANTAAACCTCAAGTCTGTGAGGGAACAAGCGGATATTAAAGCCATAAATATGGCAATGGCCCANGCAAACGGTAACGTCAGTCANGCGGCTAAAATACTCGGTATCAGTAGGCCCACTTTNTANGGGTTGGTTAAACAATACGACATAAGCATTTAATATATATGAGGTTNACTCNTATGGGGAATAAAATGAAAAATCTAGCTATATTATCGACGATATTACTTTTGGGAACATCGATACCTGCTTACGCAGCGGTACATAATGAAAAGAGCGCAGAATTTATCAAGGATGCCAACGCGTATCTTAAAAAAGGCGNNGTGAAGTCTGCGATTATTCAGTTAAAGAATGCCATTGTAGCGGAGCCGAAAAATCCAGAAAACAGAATTGCATTGGCTGANTTATATCTTCGGATTAAAAATGCACCTTCCGCTGAGAAAGAGTATTTACGGGCNATTGATCTTGGTGTTGCCCCCTCAAAGGTCATTATTAATCTGAGCAAAACACGGTTGTTGCAACGGCAATACGATAAAATAATTGATACGCTCCATGAGGAAGACGTGGCTGAAGACAAGAAGGGCGAAGTGTATCTTATTACTGGCAATGCTTATCAGGGATTGAATNATCTGGATAAGGCATTGGAATTATATGAGAAGGCGGAAAAACTTACAGGAAAGAGCGATAATATCGCCATNGCCATCGCTCAGATATATTATTTTCAGAAGAAGATGAAACAGGCGGCAGAAAAAACGGATGAGGTTCTTGATATAAACCCTAAGAATGTCCAAGGCCTGATATTNAAGGGTGAATTGGTCAATCTGGNATCAGGTCCGGNANAATCAATCTCNTTNTTTGAACAGGCATTGGAATATGAGCCGAAAAATATTTCAGCTTTATTTAAAACAGCCGCCATATTATTTGATTTGAAGCGGCCGGATGAATCACTGGAAAGGCTCGATGCTATATTTTCGATTATACCGAACCATCCTTTGGCAAATTATCTGTCGGCTGTGATCTATGCGCAAAGACAAGAGCTGTCCAAAGCTGAAGAGTTTTTGGATAATTCCGGTCAGGCACTTGATAATTTCCCCGGGGCATTGATCCTGAGAGGCGTGATTAATTATAGTAAAAAGAGCTATGCGCAGGCAATTTATTTCCTGAATAAACTGGTTAAGATCACACCGGATAATGTGGTCGCTCGCCGTTTGTTGGGGGCTGCTTTATTGCGGCAGAATGATGCGGAAGAAGCCATTAAGGTTATGATGCCTCTTGTAAAAAGTGGTAAGGCCGGGCAGGTTGTCTATGCCTTGTTGGGCAGTGCCAATATGAAGATTGGTAATTTCGAAAAGGGTACCGCTTTTTTTGAACAAGCTGTGGCAATTAACCCCGAAGCGAATAAATTAAGAACACAGTTGGCACTGAGTAAACTTGCCGCAGGCAATGCAAAAGCAGCTCAGGAAAATCTGCAGGAAATTCTGGACAAGGACCCTAATTCAAAACAGGCTGCCGTATTTCTGACCCTTATTTCATTACGGGAAAAGAAATTTGACGAGGCGATCATACATGCAGATACGCTGATCCAGCAGTCTTCGGATAACCCGGTTGGTTATAACCTGAAAGGGGCGGCCTATATGGGGCAGGGGAAGATAGTGGAAGCCAGAGCACAGTATAATAAAGCGTTGGCGGTTTCTTCTTTCTATCATTCTGCGTCAATGAATTTGGCACAGTTGGAACTGCGAGAGGGTCATGAAGATCTGTCCATTGAGATTTATCAGAATATTTTAAAGGCGGATAAAAAACATGTGGGGGCCCTATTGGCCTTGGCGCGTTATTACAAGAAGAAGAATAGCCCGGAGGCGGAAGAATATTACAACCGTGCCGGTGAAGTCTCTCCAAATGATATCCGCATGCGCATCGAACTTTCAGAATTTTTTATAGGTCAGAAAAAACTTGATCGTGCCAAAGCGGTTATTCAGCAGGTTGTTGCGGATTTTCCCAATCAGCCAGCGGGATTTGAGGCCAGCGGTAATATTGACTTGATCCGAAATGATGTTGAATCGGCGATTCCAAACTTTGAACGGATGGCGGCTCTTCTTGGTGATAATGCCGGGGCCTATCAAATACTTGGGCGGACGCATTTAAGAGCAAAGGATATTCTGGCAGCCAGAAGTACTTTCACGAAAGCCTTGTCCATGACGGACAATAAGGCGTCATTATTAATTGACCTGATTTCTTTGGAAACGGCGGATAAAAATATTGAGAAGTCGCAGGGCTATATTGATCAATTAAAAGAAATTGATGATAAGAAACCCGCGCCCTATGTGTTGGAAGGCCGATTGCTTGAGGTGCAGGGGAAATATAAACAAAGTCTGGAAAGCTATATAAAAGCATCAGACAGAGGCGCGCGCGGAAGCCGTTTCACCGTTGATTTGGCACGGGCTTATATTAAAAGTGAACAGGCAGATAAGGCGCTGGATATCATGTCTTCATGGTTGGAGAAAAATGACAAGGACCTTTCCGTACGTCATGTTTTTGCAGGATATTTCCTCCAGAATAAAGATTATGACAAATCTATAGAGCAGTATGAAATCATTCTGGCACAGAGTGAAAACAACCCTGTTGCCCTGAATAATATTGCTTGGCTCTATGGTCAGATTGGTCAGGGGGAAAAGGCACTTAAGGCGGCTAAAAATGTCTATAACCTGTTCCCGGATGAAGCTTCTTTCATTGATACCTATGCATGGATATTGGTGCAGCAGGGTAAAAATGACGAGGGATTGACCCTGCTCAGGAAGGCTGTATCAAAGGACCCTAAAATGGCAGAAATTAGATACCATCTTGCTGTTGCCCTTAAAAATGCAGGAAAATTAGCGGTTGCGCGGAAAGAGTTGGAGACAGCGATTTCCAGCGGAAACAGCTTCCCGGAAATTGAGAAAGCCCGGAGAATGCTGAATGAGTTGTCTCAATAGGTTGTCATTTTTTTGTGAGTATGGTTTGTGGACATTCTTTTTCTTAGCCACCGTTTTCCTTATCCCCCGACACGGGGGGATAAGATACGGTCGTTTAACATGGTTAAATACCTTCATGAAACGGGCCATAAGGTTACGGTTGCCTCCTTGGCAAGATCACAGGAGGAAGCCGATGCCTGTCATGGTATTCGGGACTATTGTGATTTCCTACTGTGATTACACAAAGCTCTAGCAGAAGAATGTGAGGCTATAATTGGCGCTTTAGACAAGCGAATCATGTCTTTCATTGAAACTTTTGAAGGATGAGAAACATCAATCATGATTCCCCATTTATTCATTTCTTCAATTACTTTTTCACCAAAATCACTCACCCCATTATGTAGCCATTTATCATCTTTTTCTCCAGTATTAGAGTCACATAATTGACTGTGTCCATTATGAGAAAGTGACATATACCTAGCTCCTAAATCATAAAATTCTTTTACTCTCTTGATGTCAGTTCCAATAGGATACCCATTTTCTACACCAATCATTGCCACTTTTTTTCCTGAAGCATAAATTCTTTTAGCATCTGCAGATGTAACCCCTAGTTCAATCTCATTTGGAGCAATTTCATTGGTTAATTTATGGATGGCATTAAATTTTGATATGGCATTTTTATACGCTTTATCGTAACCATCTTCAGTTAAATCTCCCTGACCTGTGTATACAATAAACCAAGATACATCTAAGCCTCCTTTTTTCATTTTTGGTAGGTTTACTTGATTGCCTAAATCTTTAGTATAGTTAATACTATCTGTAAAATTTTTGACATTTATATCATTATGTGTGTCAAGGGTCATCACTCTTTTATGAATGGCTTTAGCTTTTTCTAATAATTCTGCTGACATTTTTTCAGTATTTGATGTTGATTCATTTTTACAAGAAGTAATTATTAAAAAAGTAACAAGTAATAGTTTTAAGTTTTTCACAAGAAAAAAGTTTTAGTTAGTAGTTGATAAAGATATTAAAATATATTTATCAGTTGTTTAGTTAATTTGCTTTTAAAAATGACACATTATAATTTAAGCCAATACTAAAGCTAGTACTATTTAAAGAACCACCTCTTGCTTTTACTTTTCCAACAGAAGTTTTTATGCTTAACTTATCATTTAAATAATAATTAAAACCAATACTTGGTTTAATAATCAGACCTTTGCCAGTACTAATACCACCACCACCAGCAGCACCAGCTAATAATTGTGCAAATAAATTCACATTGTAATTAAGAAAAGGTTTTGAGTAAAACCCAACTCCAACTATTCCTTCAGCATACGCTCCGGCATTTCCGAAATTTGCAAAAGAAGTCTGACCTGCGACATAGATGTATTTATTTAAGAATAAATTTGCTTGTAAAGATATTTGTTGCAAATTTTGACTAGAATTAGTATCTCTTTTTGCGTCAAAATAAATTTGTTGAGAAAGTGCAATCTGAACCCCTTTGAATTTTACTGTCGAATAGAATTTCTTTTTTTTATTTAAAATACCGTCTTTATCCACATAATATTTAATTCCTATTCCGAATGTTGAAGATCTGAAATCAGAATTTGGACTAAGAAGATACCCTTTGTTAATACTAATATAGATGCTATTGAAAAGTTTTTGTTCTATTGAAAGATCAGGATATATAAGCAAGCCACCTTCAGTTTCAACTCCGCCGCCGCCACCAGCGCCAACACCAAATTTAGCTATTAAATTTGTGTTGTTATTATTGAATGAGAAATGATAACCACCACCTAGAAAAATATCCATATAACCCGCTTTAATCCCGTCGTAGGCTCCATCTAATTTCAAGAAAGCAAACCAATTATTGTGTAAGTATGAATTGATTTCAAAACCTGCTAAGCGTATTGTATTTCCATTTAAAGAAGTACCATCAGTAAATTTAGAATCTCCAAAAGGACTCAAATTA
>JAESPY010000045.1 GCA_016765435.1 Emcibacter sp. | reverse complement strand
ACCTGACTTGATCCGGTCGCCAATCCCTACAGATATTGATCTGTTGGTTGAGGTCTTGAACGAGGGATCTCAGCGGGAAAATGGCATGCCGCAATTTGAAGAAATGCCTCTGGCCGAGGTCGAAGGACTACAACATTATATTCGCAAGACCGCCCGTCAGCGGTTGAAAAGCGAAAAATAAAATATCACAGACCCCGGTTTGAATAAAGCCGGGGTCTGCGGTCTGTTTATCTGAAGCAAGACTATCCTATGTCCGGCTGCGGCACACCTGTGCCAGCAGGGCTGAAGTCATGGGTGGTTCATAAGATTCAAAAAGAGAGAATTATGAAAATCAACGATGTTACTGATTATACGCTGGACGGTCCTATTGCCCTTGTGACGCTCAATTCCCCGCCAGTTAATGCCCTATCGGCATTGGTTCGTGCAGGCATTTATACGTCCTTTGAAAAGGCCATCGCCGATGATGCGGTCCGGGCCATTGTCCTGATTTGTGAGGGCAGAACATTCTTCGCTGGGGCTGACATCAAGGAATTTGGCAAGGGACCTATAAAGCCTATCCTGCAAGAGGTTCAGGCGATCGTTGAAAGTTCTCCCAAACCAGTGATTGCCGCGATGCATGGCACAGCCCTTGGTGGCGGGCTGGAATTGGCTCTTGTGGCCCATTACCGGGTGGCGGTACCATCGGCTAAATGTGGTTTGCCAGAGGTGAAGCTTGGATTGCTGCCGGGGGCAGGCGGCACCCAGAGACTACCGCGTATTGTCGGCGTTGAGAAGGCATTGGAAATGGTCACAAGTGGCGCGCATGTGGCGGGGCCAGAGGCTTTTGAGGCAGGTCTGTATGATGAATTGGTGGAAGAAGGTAATCTGCGGCAAGGGGCGATAGATTTTGCCAACCGGGTTTTGGCTGAAAATCGTCCACTTAGAAAAATCCGCGATCAGAATGAAAAAATGGAAGCCGCCCGGAACAAGCCGGAAATATTCGCGGCTTTCCGCAAGGCCAAAGCCCGCAAGTTCAGAGGGTTCCTCGCACCGGAATATAATATCCGCTGTATCGAGGCGGCGGTAACTATGCCTTTTGATGAGGGCGTGACATATGAACGCAGTCTGTTTGTGGAATTGATGGCGGATTCGCAGTCTACGGCGCAACGCCATGTATTTTTTGCTGAACGGCAAGTGGCGAAAATTGACGATATTCCCAAAGATACCCCTCTGTTGGATATTGCCCGTGTCGGTGTGATTGGGGCAGGGACCATGGGCGGTGGCATTGCCATGAATTTCCTGAGTGCGGGAATTCCGGTGACGCTCGTGGAAATGAAGCAGGACGCCTTGGGCCGTGGCATGGGGATCATGCGTAAAAATTACGAGAATACCGCCAAAAAAGGCCGTATCACACAGGATGATGTGGAGGCCTGTATGGGCCGTCTGACCGGTAGCTTGAACATGGAAGATCTGGCCGATTGTGATCTGATCATTGAGGCCGTATTTGAACAGATGGACATCAAGAAAGGCATTTTTGCGACCCTTGATAAAATTGCCAAACCNGGGGCNATTCTGGCCAGTAATACGTCATATCTTGATATTGATGAAATTGCTTCGGCCACNAATCGGCCCGAAGATGTGATCGGNCTGCATTTTTTCTCTCCGGCCAATATCATGCGTCTGCTTGAGGTTGTTCGCGGCGAAAAAACCCGTAAAACGGTGATTGCCACGACCTTGAATATGGCTAAAACCATCGGCAAAACCGGNGTTCTGGTCGGCAACTGTTTCGGTTTTGTCGGCAACCGGATGTTGGCTCAACGTCAACGGGANGCTGANAAACTCATTCNTGAAGGNGCTATGCCGTGGGATGTGGACCGGGTTCTGTATGANTTNGGCCTGCCTATGGGGCCGTTTGCCATGCGGGATATGGCGGGCATGGATGTGGGATGGGACGCGGAGAAAAGTTCTTCCTCTACCGTCCGCGAAATTCTCAATGAGATGAACCGTCGGGGCCAGAAAACCAGCGCAGGTTTTTATGATTATGATGAAAAACGCAAGGCAACCCCATCAAAGGTTGTGGAAAAAGTCATTCTGGATTTTTGTGAAAAGCACGGACATCAGCGTCGCACGATAAGCGATGATGAAATATTGGAACGTTGCCTGTATCCCATGGTGAATGAGGCGGCAAATATCCTGATGGAAGGNAAAGCCGCCNGTGCCTCNGATATTGATATCGTNTGGATTACGGGTTATGGATGGCCTGCTTATACGGGCGGTCCCATGTTTTGGGCTGAATTGGTGGGGCTGGATAAAATTCTTGCCCGTATGCAGGCGTTGTATAAAGAACATGGCGATGATTTTAAACCATCTCCGTTATTGGAAAAACTTGTCGCCGAAGGTAAAGGCTTTAAAGACATCAAAGAATTATAAGGACTGAAACATGCGCAGAGCTGCTATTATTTCCCCCATTCGTACGCCCGTAGGCAAATATCTCGGGACCATGAAAAACATCAATGCCGGTGATCTGGCAGCGGTGATTTTGAAGGCCTTGGTTAAACGCACGGGCATTGACCCTGAACGCATCGATGATGTGGTCTTCGCCCAGGGCTACGGTAACGGCGAAGCCCCCTGTATTGCACGCTGGGCGGCATTAGCCGCTGGCTNACCCATTTCCACACCCGGTTATCAACTTGATCGTCGTTGTGGTAGTGGCCTGCAGGCGGTGATTGATGCGGCCATGATGGTACAAACCGGGGCGGCTGATGTTGTGGTCGCCGGGGGCGTGGAAAGCATGAGCAATGTTGAATATTATAGCACCGATATGCGCGGTGGTGCGCGCTCAGGCTCTGTGACCATGCATGATCGCCTGACAAGGGGCCGGGTTATGTCGCAGCCTGTCGAACGTTGCGGTGTGATTTCGGGTATGATTGAAACAGCAGAAAATCTGGCTAAAGATTATAATATTACCCGTGAGCAATGCGATGAATATGCGGTGATGAGCCACCAGAGGGCAACTAAAGCCTGGGCCGATGGCAAATTTGATGATGAACTGGTTCCGGTTTCGGTGCCACAACGGCGGGGTGATCCGATTATTTTTTCACAGGACGAAGGGTTCCGGCCTGACGCGACTATGGAAAGCCTTGGCAAATTACGGCCTCTTGACGGTGGGGTCGTGACCGCCGGGAACGCCAGTCAACAGAATGACGCCGCCGCCGCCTGTCTGGTGGTTGCCGAAGATAAACTGGCGGAATTGAATTTGGACCCTATGGGTTGGTTCGTCAGTTGGGCTGCCGCCGGCTGTGAGCCGTCGCGCATGGGCATTGGTCCGGTGCCTGCTGTTGAGCGGTTGTTCGCCCGCACAGGCATGTCATGGGATGATATTGACCTTGTGGAATTAAATGAAGCCTTCGCACCGCAAGTTTTGGCCGTCTTAAAAGGCTGGGGCTGGGATGACCGGGATCGTTTGAATGTTAACGGTTCGGGGATTTCCCTCGGTCATCCGATTGGGGCCACAGGTGGGCGTATATTAGCCAATCTGCTCCGTGAATTGGGGCGTCGTGGCGGTAAATATGGTTTGGAAACCATGTGTATTGGCGGGGGACAGGGTCTGGCGGCGATCTTCGAACGCGCTTAATACCGATAGGTAAAAATTATTGAGATGACCGTTCCTATGGGGCGGTCATTTTTCTTTTTGCAGCAGAGCTTTGGCCCGTTCCGCCACGGGCAGGTCAATCATCTTGCCATCCAGTGAGGCCACGGCCTGTCCCTGTGTCTGGGCGTCCTTCCAAACGTCCAGAATTTTACGGGCTTCGGCAACAGCATCAGCATCGGGTTGAAAGCAGTCATTGGCGGTTTTAACCTGTGCCGGATGAATGCATATGGCCCCGGTGACACCAAAATTGGTGGCAAGGTCCGCCGCAGTACCGTAAGCCGCCATATCGCGAAATTCCGCAATGGAAATGGGGACCGCGAGAGCCATTTGGTTGCGCTTTGCGGCGGCAAAGGCAATTTGACGGGCAGGCAGGTCAAGTACATCCGGGCGAGGCGCAACCCCTAGCTCCAAACAGAAATCTTCCGTGCCGAGGGCTAGACCGATCACCCTGTCTATGCGGGTAATCTCTGGAAGATTGTCCAATCCC
>JAESPY010000044.1 GCA_016765435.1 Emcibacter sp. | reverse complement strand
TATGATGATATAGGGTTGTTTTTTACCATAGACCAACAAGGAAATACCATGAGGCAGATTGGCCGAGTTTGGGCTGTATTTTGGGCCATTGTATATATATCCGTCGTTCCAGCAGAGGCAACAGACTGTGCCAATCCGCCGGGATGGGTGCCGGAAGACCTGACCGAATTGCTGTTTGAACATCGGATATGGGCCACAGAAGTCCTGCCACCGGACCCCCATGACCCCCGGCGACTCAACCTGTGTCATGCGGATCTTTCGCATATGGATTTCTCCGACGTTAATCTGTCCCATGCAAATCTCGCCATTACCCGCATGGTGGGCAGTAATTTTGAGGGCGCTATTCTGGACGGGGTCAAGTTGGACGGGGCCTATATCAACGACAGTAATTTTGAGGGCGCACAGCTAAGACGCGCCAGCTTTCGTAATGTTGAAATAACCGCCAGTCGGTTCGCCCATGCCAATATGGATCACGGGATTTTTCAAAATGTAAAAATCGACAATAGCGACTTCACCGGCAGCCGCTTTGAAAAGGCCCTATTCCGGCGGACGACACTAACGGACTTAAAAATGCAGAATGTTGCCCTCAATCAAGCAAATTTCAGGGACAGCCTCATGGAAAATATTGATTTTTCCGGTGCTGACCTGAGCCAGACAGCTTTTGTCCGTAGCACAATGACACAAGTAAATTTCACCTTCGCCAACCTGTCGCGCGCGAATCTGGGTCATATAAAACTACAGGATGTATCCTTTAAGAATGCCCTGCTATATCTGAGCAACCTGACCCGTATAGATATCGGAGAAGAAAAGCGCGACCATATCGCTACATTCTGTCAAAATCTGACCACGGCCCGTGATTGGCAATATAGTTACCGCAAGAAAAAATTCCTCTGCGGGGCCAAAATTTTACCGGGGAAACATTTATTGAGCGGCCAAAAATAACGACCCTTTATCAATCACGTTTACGGGGAAACCAAATACCATAAAGATTAAGATCAGAAATCCACAAAGGTAATATAAGAAAATCAGCTACAATGAGCACAATATCATTCTCTACCAAATGCCCTATGGAAAATAACCATACAAGAAAAATCTGGCTCAAGGCCAATAATGCAATGATTCCAGGCCCCAAACCATATCTTGGTTTTATCGTTAACGGATTCGCGATTTGATCACATTGCAAACGGTATTTTTGACGTGACCTTCTTCTAAATCTTGACATATATTCCCCCCAATAATTCGGCATTATTATCCAACCCTCTTTCAAGCTACATATAAATTGTCCCTGTAATATAGAAACAGATTAGAAGTGCTACTGCCAGTCCCCGGCAAAAGACTGCCAGAGNGCGATGGCGACNACGGCGGCGGTNTCNGCNCGNAAAATCCGTGGACCNANNGTNACNGGCACNACATAAGGCTGTCGGCGAATCANNTCNCGTTCNGCNGGGNTAAANCCNCCTTCGGGGCCGATTAATATGGCCCATTTTTCTGGTCGTCCNTGCCATGCCCCCACTTCATCAATGGCGCGGCCCACCGGGAATGTATTTCGATCATCCGTGCCTTCTTCGTCACAAAACATAATCAGACGGTCTTCGGGCCANTCCGCCAATAGTTGTTCCAGCTTGATCATCGGTTCCACAGTCGGCACCGTGAAACGTTCACATTNCTCGGCGGCCTCAATAGCGTTCAAGCGGATTATATCTTCTTTCAAGCCGTCAAGTTTAGTGCGTTCGGTCAAAATCGGTCGCAACAGGGACACACCCAATTCCGTGGCTTTCTGTACCATATAATCCAGCCGGGCTTTTTTGATGGGCGCAAATAAATACCATAGGTCCGGCTCCGCCCGTTGTTCCATGACAATCTCCTGAACCTCTACTGTTGCCCGGCCCTTGCCCGTTTTGATAATTTCCGCCAGCCATTCCCCATCCCTGCCATTGAACAGCAAGATCAGGTCTGTATCTTTAAGCCGCATCACATTGACCAGATAATCTCCCTGAGTACCAGTGAATAAAATTTCCGCGGCGGCGCTCAGGTCATTTTCCACATACAGGCGGGCTTTTATATGATTAGACATGGCATCCTTCTTCATTATGTTTTTGCCAATGATAGATTTTTATCCTAGACAAGACAAATGACAAAAGCTGAAAACAGAATAAATATCGCACCCAAAGACACCGTGCGCCAAGGATGGGTCAATCGGCTGTCCCCGGATTTTGCNTGGCCCTATCTGCAATTGATGCGAGCGGACCGGCCCATTGGTACATGGCTGTTGCTCTGGCCCGGTCTGTGGTCCATCGGCCTTGCCAGTCACGCACATAATACAGCGGGGGCCTCTTCCGCCTTTTTTATGCTGCTGTTTGCCCTTGGTGCCTTTGTCATGCGCGGGGCCGGATGCGTGGTCAATGATCTGGCCGACCGGAAATATGACGCGCTGGTGGAGCGTACCAAAGGCCGCCCTCTGCCCAGTGGCCGGGTCAGCGTCCTGCAAGCCCTTATTTTTCTGGGTTTTCTATGTCTGATTGGTCTTGGTATTCTGTTACAGCTTAATGAATTTACCATCTGGATGGGGGTTGGATCGCTTGGGCTGGTGGTGCTGTATCCCTTTATGAAGCGTTTCACCTATTGGCCGCAGATTGTTCTGGGGCTAACCTTTAACTGGGGGGCGCTGATGGGCTGGACCGCCATTACGGGATCGCTGGGCTGGTCGGCGGTGCTGCTATATGGCGGCGGGATTTTCTGGACATTGGGCTATGACACCATCTATGCCCATCAGGACAAAGAAGACGACGCCTTGATCGGGGTAAAATCTACGGCCTTAAAATTGGCAGAGAATACGCCCCGCTGGCTGGTGTTTTTCTATGGCACCATGCTGCTGTTCTTTGCCGGGGCCGGATATATGGCGCACATCGGCCCGGCCTATTACGCGGGACTGCTTGTGGTTGCAGGGCATTGTCTGTGGCAAATAAAGTCCTTGAAAATGGAGGATGGCGACAATTGTCTGCGGCTGTTTAAATCCAATTACCATTTGGGCAACATTCTGTTTATCAGTATTCTCAGCGGCCATTATATCTAAATAAACGACCTAACATAAAATACCGCAAACAAAATACCATAGACAAAAAAAGGGCCCTTCAATGAAGAGCCCTTCTCTATTCGAAATGTTATTTTTGACTAGCTCAACAGTGGTGCAATCACCAGAGATACCAAAGCCATAACATTGATCAGGATATTCATGCTCGGTCCTGATGTATCTTTGAAGGGATCGCCAACCGTATCGCCAACAACTGCGGCGGCATGGGCATCAGACCCCTTGCCCCCATGATTGCCTTTTTCGATATATTTCTTGGCATTATCCCAAGCGCCCCCGGCATTAGCCATCATCAAGGCCATCAACACACAGCCCAACAACGCCCCGCCCAACATACCGCCAAGGCTCTGCGCACCAAGACCAACGCCAACGATCACAGGCGCCGCAATGGCAATGGCACCCGGCAAGATCATCTTCTTCAGCGCCGCTGTCGTCGCAATATCAATACATTTTTCCGTATCCGGCTCGGCGGTTCCTTCCAAAAGTCCGGGAATTTCCCTAAACTGACGGCGAATTTCCACAATCATCTCCATGGCGGCATCGCCCACCGCCGTCATGGTGATCGAGGCAATCAGGAAGGGTAACATACCCCCAATGAACAATCCGACCAATACGTTTGGATCATTCAATTCCAGACTGAACCCCGGAATGTTTTCGGAAACGGTGGCCACATAAGCCGCAATGATAGACAAAGCCGCCAAAGCCGCCGCACCAATGGCAAAACCTTTGCCAATCGCCGCCGTGGTATTGCCCAACTCATCAAGGCTGTCAGTAATTTCACGGGTTTCTTTGCCAAGCCCCGCCATTTCCGCGATGCCACCGGCATTATCCGCCACCGGACCATACGCATCAATTGCCATCGTGATCCCCACCGTTGCCAACATAGCTATAGCCGCAAGACCAACACCATATAAACCGGCGAAGGTAGTTGACAGGAAGATAATGACACAAATGGTCAATACCGGCCCCACAACCGACTGCATGCCAATGGCAAGTCCGGTTATCATCACCGTTGCTGTTCCGGTTTCAGCAGAGGCAGCAATACGTTTCACAGGAGGGCCAGCGGTGTAATATTCCGTAATCAAGCCGATGATGACACCGCCTATCGCCCCACAAATAATTGCATACCATTTTTGAATATCAATGCCAAAATGGTCAATCAAGAAATAAGCGGCAATGATGAAGAGAACTGCCGAACCAATGGTTCCGGTTCGCAGGGCTTTTTCCGGCGAACCGCTTGACATCATCTTTACCATCAAAATACCCAGAACAGAACAGACCAACCCCACAGAAGCCAGCATCAAAGGCAACGACATCAAATCAGCCTGATTGGCAACATTCAAGGTTGCAGCAAGCGCAATAGTCGCAATCATAGCCCCACAATATGATTCAAAAATATCTGAACCCATTCCGGCCACATCGCCCACATTGTCGCCCACATTATCGGCAATCACGCCAGGATTACGCGGGTCATCTTCGGGGATTCCCGCTTCCAGTTTACCCACAAGGTCCGCGCCAATATCAGCCGATTTCGTGAAAATTCCCCCACCAACGCGGGAAAAAAGCGCCACAGTTGACGCGCCCATACCAAAACCGTGAATGGCTTCGGCATGTTCCGCGCCATAAAAATAATATAACAATCCAAGCCCCAAAAGACCAAGGGACGCCACGCAAAGCCCCATAACAGAGCCACCATAAAAAGCCACCATCAGAGCCGTAGAGGCCCCCTCATTATGTGCCGCCGTCGTGGTTCTTACGTTGGCTTTGGTCGCCGCAAACTTACCCAGATAACCGGCAACACCCGATGCCACGGTACCTGCTGCAAAGGCGATTGCTGTTTCCAAATGAAGAAAATAATAAAGCGGAATAATAATCACAATATTAAACAGAAATAACATTTTATATTCGCGATTCATGAAGACCATGGCCCCGGCATGAATTTGTTCGCCAATTTTTTTTACTTTACCATCACCCTCTGGATAACTCACCACAACCCGATATAAAATAAACGCTATAAATAATCCAACCACCCCGAAAATAGGCGGATACAACATTAAATCCATCATAATTTTTCCCTCGACTATGCAATTAACAAATTAATATAAACTTCCCTTACTGAATTATTCTCCGGGCCTTGTATCGGCGCCTTTATTATTCAAAAATTACCGGAACGTTAAAACATAAGACCAATGATAGCAAGATTCATACTGACAAATATAATATTATAACTATATTGCACCGCAACGAAGAATATTGGATTAAGTTAAACGAGGTTACATAAATGCCCTTAGTCGATAAAATCAGTGCCGGTCTTAATCCACCGGAAGAAATCAACGTCATAATCGAAGTCCCCGCCGGGGGTGCCGCCGTCAAATATGAAATGCATAAACCCAGTGGTGCCATTATAGTTGACCGGATTCTGCATACTCCCATGCGCTACCCCACAAACTAAGGTTATATGCCCCATACGCTGTCTGATGATGGTGATCCCTGTGATGTGATGGTCGTTGTCGGCGAACCTCTAGTGCCCGGCTGTGTTATCCGCGTGCGGCCAATTGGGGTTCTGCTGATGGAAGACGAAGCGGGCGGCGATGAAAAAATTCTCGCGGTGCCTGATCTAAAGACCGATCCCACCTATAAAAAAGTCATGACCTATACCGATTTGCCCGAAATTCTGCTGTTGCAGATCGAGCATTTCTTTGAGCATTACAAAGATTTAGAAGATGGAAAATGGGTCAAGATCAGCGGATGGGCAGGCCCGGAAGTCGCAAAGCAAAAAATCCTCGAAGGCCTTGAACGGGAAAAGAAGGCCTCCAAAGAAAAAAGTTAAAAAAATAGCTGCCGTATCATAAAGATACGGCAGCTTTATTATCACAAATAAGACTACTTAAGCAGCCCGGACATCCGACAGGAATTGTTCAATATCCTTTTTCAGATTTTCGGAAATTCTGCCCAGTTCATCGGCCACAGTTAGCACCTGCTCACCAGCAGCACCGGTTTCGTCTGCCCCGGCAGCCACACGGCTAATATTGCTGGACACCTCACTGGTTCCGGTCGCCACCTGTTGGATATTCTGGGAAATCTCATTGGTCGCCGCACTCTGCTCCTCAACCGCAGCCTGAATGCTGGTGGTGGTTTCATTGGACTTGTTGTTGACTGCTACAATCGTCTGAATACTACTCACCGCCTTTTGAGTCAGATCCTGCATATCCTTAATCTGGCTGGCAATTTCCTCTGTAGCATTACTGGTCTGACCGGCAAGGGCCTTAACCTCTGTCGCCACAACCGCAAAGCCTTTACCAGCTTCCCCGGCGCGCGCAGATTCAATCGTCGCATTAAGGGCCAGAAGATTGGTCTGTTCGGCAATGTCGCTAATAATCTCAATGACATCATTGATTTTTTCAGCGGCCTCCGCCAATGCGGTAATTGCTGCTTCGCTCTGTTTGGCTTCTTCGACCGCCTCTTGTGAGATATCACTGGCTTTTGTCACTTGTCGGCTGATTTCCTGAACGGAGCTTGTCAATTCCTCGGCAGCAGAGGCCACCATATTGACGTTACTGGCCGTTTCATCAGAAGCCCCGGCAACAATAGACGACCGCTCCTTGGTATCCGATGAGGTTGCCACCAACTGTTTGGCGGTCGCGCTCATTTCTGTCGAGGATGCCGCCATGACGTCCATCATTTCTGTGACCTTCTGTTCGAAAACTGTAATAAGGTCATTAATCCGAGTGGCGCGGCTCTCCCGTTCGGCAATGGCCGCCGCCTCCCGGTCAGTATCCACCTGTTCACGGGCAATAGCGGCTTCTCTCTCCGTCTCATCCCGTTTCAATTGCGTTTGTTCCGCCTCTTTTGTTTCCTGCTCAAGACGAATACGCTCAAGGGCTCCCTGCTTGAATCCTTCCACGGCTTCCGCCATGACACCGATCTCATCGCCCCGGTCCGCATGGGGGATAACAATTTCATTATTTCCCGATGCCAACGCATTCATACTATCAACCATATCGCTAATAGGCCGCACCAGTGTTTTGGTGAAGAGCAATGCAATGACAGATAGAACAGCCAGAATAACAAACACGACCAGAAGCATATCATTGCGCATGCTATCGATAGACTGATGAACCTCATCCGTATCAATTTCCGCGATGATTGCCCATTTACTGCCATGAATATTAAAACCCGTATAAGCCGATACCACTGAAATATCCCGATAATCCTGAATGGTCTCAATACCACTTTCTCCCTTAAGGGCCGCATCGGTGGTCGCCCCGGTAATTTTGGTTTTCAGAATAGTTGGCTCATTAGAGAAACGCGAATCTGACCGCATGAGGTGATCCTGTCCCACAAGATAGGTTTCACCACTTTCGCCCATGCCATCATTTTTCTGCATGATCGCGTTGATTTTGCCAATGGGCATCTGAAAAGCCAGAACCCCGGCAACCATCCCATTTTCACCCATGATCGGTGTCGCCATAAAACTAGCGGGCGCATCAGCACTGGGAGTATAGGGTTTGAAATCATAAAAAGAAACGGTTCCTTTAACAACGGACTGTACCGCATCCTTGAAAACATGAGCCAAATCCGTATCACGCCATTCACCCACATTCATATTCGTAGCATAGTCATTTTCTTTAAAAACCGAATAAACAAGATTGCCTGCCGTATCGAAAAGGAAAACATCATAATATCCGCGCTTCTGCTGCAACTGGTGGAACCAAGGATGAAATTTCACATGAGCTGTGGAATAATCGGACCCATCACCTGCGTCAATATATTTGTCTTTCTGACCTAACGCCTGGGGATTATCGGAAATATATAACCGCTGAAGTCTCGCCGTCGGGTTATCCCCAACATTGCGCCATCCATTTTCAAAGGCCTTTAACGCCGCCAGAGTGGCCGGACTGTCCGCTGTGATCAACAGATCTTCTTCAATGGAGGCTATATAACCACCCAATTCAGATTTCCTTGCGGAGAGAATAGCTGTTAACTTGCTTTCAACCTCCGAAAATACCGTACCCTTGGCATCCATATATGCCGTCACACCCACGGCACAACAGGCAATTATTAGAAATGTTACGATGAATGCCGGTAATTTTACCGCAATTTTTAAATTATTTAGATATCCCATGCTGCAAGTCCCTGCATTATAAAAAAATTATCCCTTTACGTCAGCTCCACTCCCCGGCAACACACCAAAATAGAGGTATATTAGCAAACTTATAATATGCTTATATACCTCCAATTCTTAATATTTTGTAACCATCACTTTATTTATTAGCCTATGCCATACGGCCAGTGATCTATGTCATTAGCATCATTAATAATATGACCTCATGCAGAAAATATCTTTTTCTCTTGCCTACAATCACTTATAAGAATTCTATGGCTGATAAAATGCATAAATATACTTCGCTCCGGGACTTTATTTCCCATCTGGAAAAAGAAGGTCGTCTGGTCCGGGTGACGGAACCCGTCAGCACCGACCTTGAAATGACCGAGATTCAAACCCGCGTTCTGGCCGAGGGTGGACCGGCGATTCTGTTTGAGAATGTCATCAAATCCGATGGCCAAAAAAGTGACATGCCGGTTCTGGTTAACCTGTTCGGCACGGTAGAACGGGTGGCATGGGGCGCAGGGCGAGAACCCTCCGGCTTACGAGAGCTGGGGGAGACCATGGCCTTTCTGCGTCAACCTGAACCGCCATCCGGTTTCAAAGACGCCATCAAAATGCTGCCTATCTTAAAACAGGCCATGAATGCCCGGCCCAAAACCGTTAAAAAAGCCCCCGTCCATGAGGTCGTGCTGACAGGCGATGATATTGACCTTGGTCTTCTCCCGGTTCAGGGATGCTGGCCCGGCGAACCCGCGCCGCTGATCACATGGCCCCTTGTGGTCACAAAAGGCCCCAGCACATCCCGCGAGGATGATTTTAATCTGGGCATATACCGGATGCAGGTGCTGAATAAAAACCAGACCTTGATGCGTTGGCTGAAACATCGGGGCGGCGCACAGCATTTTCACCGCTGGAAACAAAAAAAATCAGACCCGCTGCCCATCGCCGTTGTCCTTGGCGCAGACCCCGCCACCATATTGGGGGCCGTCACCCCCGTACCGGATACCCTGTCGGAATATCAGTTCGCCGGACTGATGCGCGGGCGAAAGACCGAACTTGTTGACTGTAAAACAATTCCTCTCAAAGTCCCCGCCACCGCCGAGATAGTGCTGGAAGGCCATATATCACTGGATGATTACCGGGACGAAGGCCCCTACGGCGATCACACGGGATATTACAATAGTGTGGAGAAATTCCCGGTCTTTACCGTCTCTGCCATTACCATGCGCCGGGACCCTATATATCTCTCGACCTATACCGGCAGACCCCCGGATGAGCCGTCAATCCTTGGCGAAGCGCTGAACGAGATTTTCATTCCCCTGCTGCAACAACAATTCCCGGAGATTGTGGATTTCTGGCTGCCGCCGGAAGGCTGCTCTTACCGAATTGCCGTAATCTCCATCAAAAAAGGCTACGCTGGCCATGCCAAACGGATAATGATGGGCACGTGGTCGTATCTGCGGCAATTTATGTATACCAAATTCATCATTGTGGTTGATGATGATATCAATTGCCGAGACTGGAAAGATGTCATGTGGGCCATGTCAACTCGCATGGACCCGGTACGTGATACGACACTGGTGGAAAATACGCCGATAGATTATCTGGACTTTGCCTCCCCCGTGTCGGGGCTTGGCGGTAAGATCGGTCTGGACGCCACCAACAAATTTCCTGGCGAGAGCGACCGGGAATGGGGCCGGGAAATTGCCATGGATCAGGATATTATCGACCGGGTAACGGAAAAATGGCAAAAACTCAATCTGCCCACCTCTGGCACGCCCATATGGAAAAGCAAAGAAAATGACTGATAAAAAAGACTTACATGAACAATATCTGGACAAGCTGGATTACCTGATCCGGGCCGCAAAAAAAGCCGGAGCCGACGCCAGTGACGGGATTATTTATTCCGGCCAGTCGGAATCTGTCTCATGGCGGCTTGGCAAGTTGGAAGATGTGGAACGTTCCGAAAGCGCCGATCTGGGCTTGCGGGTCTTTATGGGTAAGCGGCAGGCCATTGTCTCCTCAAGCGATATCAGCAACGGCGTCCTTGATCAATTGGTGGAACGGGCCATTGATATGGCAAAAAACGCCCCGGAAGATCCTTATGCCGGACTGGCAGACCCGGACCTTCTGGCCCTGACGGCTTCGGATATTCCAGAGCTTGATCTTTATGATGATACGAAAAAATCAGCCAATGAGCTGAAAAGCCTTGCCCGAACCATCGAAGAAGTGGCCCTTGGGGTCGATGGCATCACCAATTCCGAAGGGGCCAGTGCCAGCAGCAGTAACGGCCTGATTGCCACCGCCAATTCAAACGGGTTTGCCCAAAGCTACCGCTCCAGCAATTTCTCCTTGAGCATTTCGGTCATTGCCGGGGCCGACACCACCATGGAACGGGATTATGCCTATTCCTCCAAACGACATTTTGCCGACCTGCGCGATCCAGACTCCATTGGACGGGAAGCCGCCGACAAGACTCTACGGCGTCTTGGCCCGCGCAAAGTTAAAACCTGTAAGGTGCCGATCATATTTGATCCCCGCGTGTCCCGCACCCTTCTCGGTCATCTGGCCGGGGCCATAAATGGACAGGGCA
>JAESPY010000043.1 GCA_016765435.1 Emcibacter sp. | reverse complement strand
CTGTTTTTTTTTGTCACTATATTATAAAACATATTTTAGGAAATATATTTTTACAACGATAAGGTTTTTGGCACATGAAGTTCTTTTTGGATACGGCGGAAATTGATGATACCCGCGAAATGGCAGCAACGGGGCTTGTGGACGGCGTGACCACCAATCCTTCCCTGATCCTGAAGTCAGGCCGGGATTATTTTGAAGTCACCAAAGAAATCTGTGACCTTATTCCGGGGCCAGTCAGCGCCGAAGTCGCTGCCACGGATTATGATGGCATGATCGCCGAGGCCGCTCATATTTATGACATTGCGGATAATATNGCNCTTAANGTGCCGATGACCGTTGACGGGCTTCGNGCTTGTAAGCATTTCACCGATCAGGGTAAAATGGTCAATGTGACGTTATGTTTCTCCGCCGCGCAGGCCTTGCTTGCGGCCAAGGCCGGGGCCACCTTCATCTCTCCCTTCGTNGGACGNCATGATGATGTGGGCTTTGATGGCATGCAGNTGATCGAAGATATCCGNCTGATNTATGATAACTATGACTTTGAGACACAGATTNTGGTCGCCAGCACCCGCCATCCCATACATATTGTGGAAAGCGCGCGCATCGGGGCCGATGTGGTGACNNTGCCGCCAAAAGTNTTGAAACAGATGTTCAATCACCCNCTGACCGCCAATGGCCTTGCNGCTTTTGTCGCCGACTGGGAAAAAACCGGGCAGAGCATCGTTAAATAAGATGGCTAAAGACCGCAACAGTATTGTGATGAAGAAAAAACNCGCGTTAAGTGAGNGNGAGATTCGGGAATATCTGATTCTGAACCCGGATTTTTTCGATGNGAANAANGACCTGTTGGCGGTNCTTAAACCAACACGCGCGCCACGGGANGGTGACGTGGTTGATTTTCAGGCGGTTTTACTGGACCGTNTGCAAAGTGAGGTCACNAGCCTGAGCGATACNCAAGGNTCCCTGATTCATGCGTCCCGCAGTAATATGACCACACAGGCCCGCATTCATGCAGCGGTGTTATGTTTGCTGGAAGCGCGGGATTTCGATCATTTATGTCATGTGGTCTGTAATGACTGGATTGATATTTTACAGGTGGACAGCATCACNATCTGTTTCGAGCAGGATGACCATANNNCGNTGCCGNANAACAGNAATATNCGNCNGTTGNAAAAAGGNGTNATCAATAAATTCCTNGGNCATGAGAANGCCGCCATCCTGCGCGGTAATGTGGAAGCNGCNGAGGAAATTTATGGCCCGGCCACNCCGCTGATCAAGGCAGAGGCGCTGATTCGTATCGAGATGAACGATCANAANCNCCCNNTGCANCCTCTTGGNATNTTAGCCTTTGGCAGTCGGGACGAGAGCATTTTTCACACCGGGGCAGGGCACAGAGCTTTTACGGTTTCTGGCCGCCGCNTTTCANGGTCAGATGATNAGNATTCTATCTTTCCCCAGATCTTGANTTAGATCCTGATCCTAGGTTTTGANNNATAAGCCTGTTANACTNTTGTCATGACCAAGCAGCATATTATTTTCCCCCATCTTTTGCCCTTGCTTGACGGCTGGCTAGATTACCTGCGGTCGNAAAAGCGGGTGTCGCCGCATACGTTTAGCGCCTATCAGCGGGATATCACCGGATTTTTCACCTTTTTGGCGGGTCATTTGGCCATATCCCCAACCCCGGATGATTTACAGGCTTTGCGGCCTGTGGATTTCAGGTCGTTTCTGGCCCAGCGCCGCCGGGAGGGATTGACCCCGGCCTCTGTCGNCCGGACGTTGAGTGCCATACGGGCTTTNTTNAAATANCTCCGGCGTAATGATNTTTTGAACAATGACGCCATNAATGCGGTCAGTTCGCCAAAATTACCCAAACGCCTGCCCCGTCCTCTGGATGAGCAAGCGGCGAAAAGAAGTTTGGTCGATGTGGCGGATTTTGCCACGGAAGTCTGGGTCGGCGACCGGGATATTGCGGTATTGAGCTTGTTGTATGGCTGTGGCTTGCGGATTTCAGAGGCGTTGAATTTAAACCGNAGTGANTTGCCNGAGGGCGATATGCTACGGGTGCTGGGCAAACGNAATAAGGAAAGGCTGGTGCCTTTGTTGCCCGTGGTGCGNACNGCCATTGAAACNTATCTTAANAANTGCCCCCACGGNTTGCCGNTGGACGGGCCGCTGTTTATCGGGGTNCAGGGCAAACGGCTTAATGCGCGGATGATNCAGCTCGCCATGCAGAAACTGNGACAGGTCATGGGNNTGCCGCCATCCGCGACNCCNCATGCTTTACGCCATAGNTTTGCGACTCANNTGTTGACNGCTGGCGGTGATTTGCGGACCATTCAGGAATTGCTGGGGCATGCTTCGNTGGCGACTACGCANCATTATACCGATGTGGATACNGCCTATTTGATGGATGTCTATAACAATGCTCATCCGGGCGCGGGGGAGTGAGNGGGGNTTTATGCTGAGGCCGCGCTGTTGTCCACGCTGGTCACATATACGATTTCTTCGTCATGGGTNAGCAGCCGTGATTTTTTAAATCCGGCNAATTCTGCCAANCGTTTGAATTTCTTGTCGCTATTCTGGAAATACAACGTGGTATAGGGCTGATCGGGATAATGATCCAATATGGTCTGGATATGATAGGCCATGGCACAGAGATAGTCCGGCATTTTATTTTCTGACAGTTTTTTCTTGTTTTCTTNATTATCNGGNTCTCTGGCGATTGTGAACAGNAGCAATCCTTTAACCGNTGTACCGTCCTTGGCCATCCAGTTGGGGTTAAATTCATTATCCCCGGATTCGGCCGTTTCAAAATAATGNTGATAGCCGTGGTCGGACAGGGGCAGNATATGGGAGAAGAACAGNGGCTGTGTTTCGGTATTCTGGTCCTGATCTTGGGAATCATCCATAATCATAAGGAAAGATTGCGGATTATTNNGCCACATGGTGAGATTNCGTTCGAGTTTNTCCTGCTCACTNCCTGCCCAGGGGGTTCCCCGGAANGCCGCNGCATTGATGGCGCTGATCTTTNTTAANTCAGCCTCATTTTCCGGCCATTTATAGTTATCTTTTGCTTTGANCTTTTTTAACAGCTTCAGGCATCCCTTCTCAATCTGGATGCTGTGGTCNAATATCTGGCTGAATTGTTCCGNTGTNCTGAAATAATTCGTGATATATTTATGGTCNNTNCGNCCAAGNTGACTGCGGCGNGACAGATATTTAACCCCGGCCCATATTAGAAANGCCGTGGCGGGCAAAANGGCGAGGACTTTATAAAAAAGATCATATTGCGCATTTATCCCGAGCAGCGTTAACAGGATATANGANAAGGCCCANNTAAGNGCGATNGATGCGGTGATAACCGGATTTAAATCCCGGAAAAACTGGCCTATTCTGGCGAGGGCTAAATACATAAAACTATCTTAACGGCCTATATTAAATCATCAAATTCTGCGGTGCTTTTGGACAGGGCGGCAACGGCCCCTTTCATGACNTCCTGCTGNGATAACATGCCNGCATTCCACGCGGCAATATAATCAAGCCCGGCGGCGACGGAATGATCGCGGGTATGGCGGATCATTTCNTTGCTGCCGGATATGGCAAGGGGGGACTGGGCCGCGATTTGGGCNGCAATGCTCTGTACATGNTGTAAAAGNGCNTCATGGTCNGNGGNCACATGGGTGACATAGCCGGTGGCAAGGGCTTCNTCCGCTTTGTATTTGCGGCCTGTGTAAGCCAATTCCCGCATCAGACCATCGGGGATTTGCCGGGGCATCCGTTGCAGGGTGCCAAGGTCGGCGACCATGCCGATGTTGATTTCCTGAATGATGAANAACGCATCCGTGGCAGCATAGCGAATATCACANGCAGAGACCAAATCNACCCCGGCNCCGAAACANCCACCCTGTACCGCNGCCAANACNGGCACCCGNCATTTATCAATGGCTTCGAACGGGGCTTGCAGGGCTTTGACATGGCGGCGTAATTTATCCATGGCGCGNGCNGGGTCCACATCNTGNGGCGGCATGGAGGATTGNAAATAGCCCAGATCAATNCCNGATGTAAAATGTTTNCCNGTGGAGGCGACAATNACGACCCGCACATCGGGGTCTTGGGTAATAACCTCAAANACTTCGGTAAATTCCGTCCAGAAATCTTCGCCCAGCGCATTGGCTTTTTGCGGATTATTCAGGGTAATCGTTGCAATATGATTGGNAATATCAAAATNGAAAGCTTTATAGTCCATGGGTCTGTCCTTGGTTAATTCCTGAAACGGNCGTTTTATCTTACGAAAAAGTATAAAAAGACACAAGGCTGTATCAATTCAGGACAAAATATTCTGTAAACAGGCTCTATTTTTCATATTCCTCTGTTATCCGGGCCAACCCCGCAGGCTGGCACAGTATTTGCTGCATANAGATTATCGAAAGTAATTTTTATTCATTCATTACAGAGGATAAAAAANATGTCTATAAAAATATTGAGTCAAATTNTGNTNTGTGCCGCTGGCGTGGCGGCGATCGNNTTTATNCCCNCATCACAGGCAATGCCGATGACATTCACCGGGATCACAATGGAGGTCCGGGAAAGTCANNATCAGGTAACGGGCGGNGANAATGCGGCCAGTNTGATGGCCGAATTTAACAGTGGCAACCTGTTNTGTCATGTTAACCTTGGCCTCTTCACATCCGTTGGCGGTCCACAGACTTGCGGGACGGGGAAGTATAACCTGTCCCTGTTATATGGGATTGATTATGTCCAGAGCGGCGGAACGGTGCTGTTTGAATTGGGCGCGGATTGGGGACGTGGCGGCATCATCATCGGGGCCGATGGCGGCGACATCCTCAGAAGTGATGATATCTGGTGGGCCAATGNTTGGAACCACGGGGATGTGATTGATTTTACCATGAGCGGGGCCGGATCGGGNAGTTTTCAGCTTCTTGGTTTCGAGGGCTGTTGTTCGGGCGGTAATAGTTTGCGGTTCAGTGTTGATGGCGGCAGGATATTCTCCGCCGTNACGGTNACGGTTCCAGAGCCTGTGCCCTATACNCTNATGGGGCTTGGTTTGATGGGNTTGATANTNTCACGCAGACGGCGNGGATGAATGTGCNTTCTGGCGNNTCTTTTTCCAAACGGGCAGCGCATANAGACGATATCCCAATAANATNGCCAGAATTGTCCCNTGAATGATCGGTTGGATGAGGTCGGCNTTGACCATCATGACATTATGNGTGATNGCCAGAATACCGATCAGATAAATCAGCTTGTGAAGTTTAAGCCATTTCTTGCCNANCCGTCTGATCCANCCTTTGGTGGATGTCACCGCCAGCGGCANCANCAACAGGATNCCNACCATNCCAAAAGAGATAGCNGGCCGNTTGATGATTTCTTTATAAATNGTGGCCCAGTCAAAATAATAATCCAGCACCACGTAATTCAGCANATGAAGNCNTATATAGAAAAANGCATATAGNCCAATCATGCGGCGGAATTGNATCAACTTGTTCCAGCCAAAAACCTTGCGTGCCGGGGTAATCGCAAGGCCCANNAGGATAAANCGGATTGTCCAGTCNCCGGTATAGGCATGGATATATTTGATCGGATTGGCCGTCANCAGATTNTCCTGAAAATCATAAAGCAGCCAGCCCTGCCACATGAGCCATGCNGCNGGGAGNAATGCCAGAATATGGACAGGGATTTTTAGGGGCAACAGGGANCGCATCAGAAATGTTTTTTCAAATTCATGCCGCTGTACANATGGGCGACNTCCTCNCCNTANCCATTGAACATCAANGTTTTGCGGCGGCGGAATTCGCCGATNCGCCGTTCGTTGGCCTGTGTCCAGCGGGGNTGNTCCACNTCCGGGTTCACATTGGCGTAAAAGCCGTATTCGCTNGGGGCCAGNCNTTTCCAGCTGTTCCGGGGCATNTTTTCCACAAANCTGATACGNACAATGGATTTAATGCCTTTAAAGCCGTATTTCCATGGCACCACCAAGCGCATGGGCGCGCCATTCTGGTTGGGCAGTTCTTCGCCGTATAAGCCGACGGCCATCAGGGTCAGCGGGTTCATAGCCTCATCCATGCGCAATCCTTCGGCATAGGGCCACCGGATAACCCGCCTAGACTGCCCCGGCATCTGTTTTTTATCGACCAGCGTTTCGAAAAGCACATATTTGGCTTTGGAGGTAGGGCCGAGTTTCTTGATAATGTCCGCCAGAGGAATACCGACCCAGGGGATAACCATGGACCATGCCTCGACACAGCGCATACGGTATATGCGTTCCTGTAAAGCATGGGGTTTGATCAAATCGTCAAAGGCATAATCGCCGGGATTGTCCACATGACCATCCACTTTAACGGTCCAGGGCCGGGGCCGCAGGCTATGGGCGTTATTGGCCGGATCATCCTTTCCGGTGCCAAATTCATAAAAATTATTATAGGTGGTCACGGCCTTATATGACGTCATGCGATCATTTGTGCCATAAGTATTGTTGTGGATGACATTTTCCAGAGCTTTGCCGCGGGTCTGTGCCTGAACTTCGGGACTCTGCAATCCCAATGCGGCGGCGGCAACAACGCCGCTGCCGATGCGCGCGCTATCCTGTAGGAACATGCGGCGGTTCAGATAGATATTTTCCGCTGTGATTTCGCTGGATTTCACATCAGACGCCTTGAGAAATTTGAATAACATGGTCTTGTTTATCCTGATATTTACCGTTCTTTGGATCATTATAAAAGCTTGAAAGCAGAAAATCTACAAACAGTCCTTCACGTTATTGTGTAAATCCGTTATCACAGAGCGAAATTAACAAACTTGCAGGAGACCCTATGGCCCCGCCGTTACTGACCATCACTGATATGGCGCTTCGTTTTGGCGCAACGCCTCTGTTTGACGGGGTGGAGCTTTCCATTGGGGACCGGGACCGAATCAGCCTTGTGGGCCGTAACGGGTCCGGAAAATCCACATTGATGAAGGTCATTTCCGGCAGCGTCGAGGCCGACCGGGGCAAAAGATTCCTGCAACCGGGATGTCATGTGACTTATCTGGACCAGGAACCGGATCTGACGGGTCATAAGACGCTGCATGATTATGTGGCCAGTGGGCTGAACCATGTTTCGGCAGAAGATAATTTTCTGGTGGATATTATTCTGGCGGAGATTGCGCTGGAGCCTGACCTTGATCCCATGACGCTGTCCGGCGGTGAGGGACGACGGGCGGCCTTGGCGCGGGCCTTGGTCAGCGATACGGATATTTTGCTTTTGGATGAGCCGACCAACCATCTGGATATTGCCACCATTGAATGGCTGGAGGGCCGTTTGCAGAGCTTTCGCGGCGGACTGGTGATCATCAGCCATGACCGGACGTTTCTGGATAATATGACCAATACGACTTTCTGGCTGGACCGGGGCCGGGTGCGGCGGCTGGACAAGGGCTTTAAGCATTTCGAGGAATGGTCGGAAATAATTATCGAGCAGGAGCAGGTGGAACGGGCGAAACTGGATAAGCTGATCGAGAAAGAAACCCAATGGTCTCACCAAGGCATCTCCGCTCGGCGCAAAAGAAATATGGGCCGGATGCGGGCCTTATGGGATTTGCGGGACAAGCGATCTAACCAGATCGCGGTCACCGGACAGGTGAAGCTGGACATCGACAGTGGCAAGGTCGCGGGTAAAAAGGTTATCGAGGCCTATAGCATCTCCAAATCCTTTGACGGGCGGGTCATTGCAGAGGATTTCTCTTTTCGGATCATGCGCGGCGACCGGATTGGGATCATCGGGGCCAATGGGGTGGGCAAAACCACCCTGCTCAAAATGCTGACCAAGGAAATGGCCCCCGAAAAAGGCCGGGTCAAACATGGCACTAATCTAGAGATCACCTACCTTGACCAAAAACGGTCGCGGCTTCAGGAAGATGAAACGCTGTGGGATTATTTGAGCGATGGCGGTGATCACATCATGGTGCGCGGCCATTCCAAACATATCATATCCTACCTGAAAGATTTCCTGTTTGACGCGGGTCAGGCCCGAAGCCCGGTCAAATCTCTGTCCGGCGGCGAGAAAAACCGTCTTGTGCTGGCCAAAACACTGGCCATGCCGACCAATTTTCTGATTTTGGATGAACCGACCAATGATCTGGATATGGATACGTTGGACCTGTTGCAGGATGTGCTCGGGGACTATGACGGCACGCTTATTCTGGTCAGCCATGACCGGGATTTTCTTGACCGCATTGTTACGTCATCGTTGGTGATGGAAGGCGAGGGCAAGATCACGGAATATCCCGGCGGTTATAGTGATTATATCCGACAGAAGAAAAACGAGAAGGCCGCGCAAAAGTCAAATGCGGCGAAGAAATCCAGTAAGACAGTCGAGGCCCCGAAACAGCGCATCGCCAAGCTCAGTTTTAAACATCAGCATGCGCTGGAGACCTTGCCCAAGGAAATGGCCAAGCTGGAAAAGATGATGGCCAAATATCGGGCCAAATTGGGCGAGGGTAATTTTTATGCGCAAGACCCCGATGGCTTTCACAAGATTAATGACGCGCTGGAAAAAGCGATCAGTGATCTTGCTGTGAAAGAAGAAGCATGGCTGGAAGTTGAAATGATGCGGGAAGAGCTCGAAGGGTAAGGGTATTTTGGGGAAGCCGGAAGGGTTGTTTTTTTGTTGGTGGGGAGAGGTCTATACTTGGGGTGTTTTTTAATTTGAAGGGGGAAAATTCCCCCGCGCCGTGGGCGCTCCCCCTCCTCCGCTAAA
>JAESPY010000042.1:3924-4613 GCA_016765435.1 Emcibacter sp. | reverse complement strand
GATCCGACAAAAGTTCCTGATGAATCTGTTTGAAAGATTATATGACGCATACCAAGTTTGTCGAACAGACGTTCCCGGGGGAAATTCCAGTAAGCCTGCGTATCCCCGTCGAAGCTATTGCGAACAATCTTGGAAATAATGTTGGCGGTGCCACAAGTATATCTATATTTAGTATCTATGGGATGTGCCAAAGGTTTTGACGCGGCAAAGCCTCCCATATCAGGACTCATAAACAGCAAAATATTACCATCCGCGCCCAAGGGGGTATGATTTCCCTTAAACTCCAGCCCCGTTGACATGCGCAGCAGATGATCAAGATTTATTTTCGACCGAGGATCATTATCATCTTGCCATTCAGGAAGCAGGTGGTCTCGTTTGAGGTCAAGTTTCTTGTCCTGAATCCGAATACCAACAAGCGCATTGGTGACAGTTTTGCTCAAGGACGCGCCATATTGCAAACTATCGCTGGCGAACCCCGGCGCATATCTCTCAGCGACAATTTTGCCCTTATAAACAATCACCACAGCACGCGTTAGAGGGTCTACATCCCCCTCTTCAGGCGACTTAAAGGCAAAATCAAGTGCCCCCTCCAAAGCNGCNNGATCAATNGTCGGTTCNTTACCGTCAAGAATAACGCGTTCNCCAACNGGCCATANTTGATCTTTTTCTGNCCCNCTNAATGGNGTGGC
>JAESPY010000042.1:0-3919 GCA_016765435.1 Emcibacter sp. | reverse complement strand
GCGNTGTTTCCTGNCTTAATTTCTCAGNNGAATAATTTTCAAAAACAATCGCACAGCCCAATCCCTCTCGAAAGACACTCGTCGAAAGATCTCGTTCATTCTGCTTCACATTGACTGTTTTATTTTGATAATCAATATTTACGTCTAACTTACTCAACTCTGACGCTGTAATAAAATTTGTTGCCCATATATCCATATCAACAGCAAAAGAGGCATCATCTTTACGCCCTGCCACAAAAATACCTGTGCAGGTATAGCTTGAGACCATATTGCCTATAATGCTTAAATTCGTCTTATCATTATCTTTTGTTTCAGGGGCCTGCTCTGCGGAAATACTTAACGGCAATCCGCCTAAAACTGCGATACATGAGACTGTTACACATATCTTTTTCAGCATGGCTAAACCTCCTCTTTTAGAGGGGAAGGATTACTATTTAACGCCACCATACGATCGCGAAAAGGCGCAATCGCCCGAAACAAAAGAAGGGAGAAAAACACCGCGCAAATGACCGTTACGATAACAATAGAATATCCGACAGACATTTCATCTTGAAAGTAATAGTCCGTGATCAACGCAACGGAAGTGGCCCCAAAGCCAAGCCCAGCCATATTAATGGCAAACAAAAACAAGGCGGACACTTGCGCTCTGATACGTGGTGGCGTAGCTTGTTGCAGAATTGACGGGAATAATACATTTAACATCATTGATGAAAAATAGAAAACCACAAGAGCACAAATTTTTAGGGTCATATTATCCATAAAAATGACGAACGGAAGACTTACGCCAGTACCAACCATTCCAACAATCATAATTACCAAAGGCGCGGCCTGATAGCCCATTCCTCTTAATTTATCCGANAACCATCCCGCAAAAAGGCCCCCNAGAACAGANGGNGGAATAAAAATNAGTCCCAGCGTAATNCCNGCTGTNGANGCTTCCCATNCCATNACACGTATGAAATAACTCGGTATCCAGGCCAGCGTTCCGTAAGTTGCAATAAGCATAAAACATACNGCNGNNGTAAAGNNATAATAGAANGATNNNTGACTATGAATATATTGCAACACAGCTTTAAAAGACAGATTTTCCGACTTGGACTGAACGCGTCCATGGCGCGCGGGCTCCTTCATCAATGATAAAGGAATAACCATGCATAGACTTGCCAGCCCGACAACCATCAAAACAGCCTGCCAGAGATATATTTCACCGATAAACGGTAGTATCAGATGATCGACTTCATTTAACATGCCGATAACAAAACCCCCAATCAACAACGATGCCCCACCGCCGCCAACNACGCCAACCACGACAAAAACGCTCATGGCACGNGCCATACGTTCCGGCGGAAAAAGATCCGGGATCATCGCATAAGCCGTCGGCGTCAAGGCCGCTTCGCCAAAGCCAACCCCCATACGGGCCAAAAACAATTGCGCAAAATTTTGCGCAAAACCACAGGCCATCGTCAACAGGCTCCAAATCGTCACCCCAGCAATAATCACATATTTACGGACCCATAAATCTGCAGCCCGGCCCATGAAGACCCCCGTAACCGTATAAACAATGGCAAAGGCAAGGCCACTGAGCAGACTGACTTCCGTATCTGTAATCTGTAAATCATTTTTGATGGGGTCAATCAACAGGGTCAATATTCGCCGATCCAAAAATGAAAACATATAGGTAAAAGCAAGAATAGATAACACTGTCCACGCCGATAGGCGCGATGGGTATTTTGTCTGATCTTCAGATTGAGGTATTCCAGTCATACTGCGGCTCCTGAATTCAATTCGGAGCGTCTGACTTTGCCAGTATCACACCGAACGGGTTTATTTACGAAATCAATCGTACGGGAAATTTTATATCTTACAAGTCGCGCTACCAAATGATCCAAAAGGATCGGTTGAGCCAATTCAATTATGGCCTGAAATTCCGCCTTGGGATGCTTTGAAGTCACGGATTGCGGCGTTGTGCTAGTTTTCCACAGCGCCTTGCATACTTGATAAAACGCAATGGGGTTGGGTAAGGCGATCGCAACAGGACCACCTTGCCCAACCCCAATATCATTATACGCATCCACTAATTGGTTGGTTCTATGCGCCAAGACATACCGTGAAATACTCTTATTTACACGCATCACAGCGGGAGCTTCCGGGGTCTCAAGAGACAATTTATCAATGATACTTCTGATGCTCTTCATTCAATACTCTTCGTTATAACTTCAAACCTCGAAAGATGCCAAGCCCGGATGGCCGACGAGACAGTATGGATAAAATCTTCTCCATACTGTCTCGTCTTCAGATTTACACAATCTACAAATTTTAGAAACTATGCGATAAACGGAGCCCATACATACGTGGTTTCGTATAGACAACAAAGTTGAGGCCCGCGTTATGGAAGGTTGGCGTTTGGTTCACCAAATCCGCATCATTGGCAAGATTTTTCACATAAAACTCTGCCTGCCAATTGCCATCTGGATTTGTCCATGTTATCCGCGTATTGATATTATCATGCGCAGGAACATTATCAGCATAAGGCGCAACTGTCGCAAGTGACCGATTGAAATAGCTGGTAAAATATTCATCAATCCAGCTGTAATCTACGCGAAACGACAAAGACCCCAAGCTATCGGATAGAGGCAAATTATACTGTAGCCCAAAGTTAAATTTCCAATCAGACGCAAGGGGCAGTTTATTTCCCTTAAGGTCAAAAATGCCAAGATCCGGTCTATCGCCATCAATTGCAAAAAGTTCGCCGTATGTGGCATCCAAATAGCCGACTGTCGCATCAAAACTCAGATTATCGGTTAAGAGTGCTAAAAACTCTAGCTCGATACCCTTAATTGTTGCGGTTGCTGAATTTTGTATGCTTGTCACAAAGTCTACCGCATCACCATTTTCGTCTCTGATAATTTTAGAAACCGTTTCCTGCTTGTCTTTATAGGAATTACTAAAGGCAGAAATATTCAATTCTATCCTATTATCCCACCAGCGGCTTTTCATGCCGATTTCAATGGCCTGGATGCTTTCTGGCTCATAAGATAGCTCTTGAAACGCAAAGGCATTGAACCCGCCAGCCCGATAACCAACTGAATATGATCCGAATAGCATCACATCATCATTGACATGATAATTCAAGCCAGCTCTGTAAGTAAATTTACTCCAGTCCTTCTCTAAATCCGTAAAGCCTGATGTGCCAGCTAAATATACACCGCCATAAGTACGAGTCAGCCCCCGCAGCATACTTTTCTTATCGTAACTATAACGGCCACCGGCCACCAATTCGATTTTTTCAGATATGCGGTAGTCAATATTTGCATAAACACCCAAGGCTTTGCTGTCCAATGTGGGCAGCGGATCATTTATTTCCGTAAACCGGGCGGCAAAGACAGCCGGATCGGCGTCAAAGAAAGTCTCCGTTACTGATGTTTCACTATAGTAAAACAATCCGGCAACCCACCGTAAATCTGTGTCGTTATTTGACAAAAATTGCAGCTCTGAACTGTATGTTTTATAATCGACAAAATTACCCCACTCAACCTTTGGGGCCGCATCCGTCATATCAAGATCAAGTATAAGTTCCGAACGGGACTCGTTATAGGCATTAAGTGATTTTACAACCACACCACCCAAATCCCAGGTCACATCCAAAGAAACACCCTGTCCAAAATCGTAATCCACATGCGGGCTGTCGGCACGGACTTTATAAGGGTCTGTATCTGTTGGATTAACATAATCGAGAGGCAACGACACATAATATGGTGTTGTACGATCAAACTCTCCCGTAACCGTATATACAGTCGAACTCCCCGTATCTTCATACCGGTATCCGCTCAGGAATATTTCCACATTATCCGTAAGATCATATTCCGCCGACAACCGGATACTCGTGCTGTCATCATACATCAAGTCCTTGCGGGGGGCG
>JAESPY010000041.1 GCA_016765435.1 Emcibacter sp. | reverse complement strand
AAATAGCAATCGGCAACATAACAAGAGCCGACACGACACGCATCATAAGCCCGCTGCTTTTTTGGGGAGGCAATGGCATTTCACTCATAAGCGACTCATGGTCTGGCACCGTATCGTCGGTCCCGTCCACAATATTCCTGCAGGGCCTGTTCCAGAATTTCCCGGTTAAAGTCCGGCCACAGCACATCAAGGAAGATAAATTCCGCATAGGCAATCTGCCATAACAGGAAATTACTGATTCTCTGTTCACCACTGGTCCGAATAATCAGGTCAGGGTCCGGAATATCATGAGTATGAAGATATGAGCTGAAAATATCTTCCGAAATATCCTCCGGCTCCAATTCACCAGCTTTTACTTTTTCCGCCAGTTCCCGCGCCGCATCGATAATTTCCGCACGGCCCCCATAACTTAACGCCAACGTCAGGCAAAGCTGGGTATTATGACGGGTTTTCTCTTCTGCTTTTTCCAGAAGGTTTCGGATATTACCGCTCAATTTTGATCGGTTTCCAATGAATGTCAGGCGAATGTTTTTTGCATGAAGTTCATCAACTTCTTTGGTCAAATACCGTTGAAGAAGGGACATAAGGTCACTGACCTCAGCTTCCGGCCTGTTCCAGTTTTCGGATGAAAAGGCATATAGCGTGAGGTATTTAATCCCAAGATCTATGGAATCCTGAACGCACCTACGCACCACATCAGCGCCGCGTTTATGTCCGGCAAATTTGGGCAGCATACGTTTCTTGGCCCACCGCCCATTGCCATCCATAATGATCGCGACATGGGTCGGAAGTTCCGGTTGCTTGCTTTTCTTTTGGGAAGAAAATTCTTCCTTAACCAACAACATGAACCAAAATCTCCCCTTAAACCTGCATAATTTCTTTTTCCTTGGTCTCCGTTAAAACGTCGACCTCCTTGATGACCTCGTCGGTGATCTTCTGGATCTGCTCAGAATATGATTTCTGCTCGTCCTGACTGATATCACTGTCTTTTTCCAGCCTTTTGATGGTATCCATACCATCGCGCCTAACATTACGCACCGCAACTCTGGTCTGTTCAGCATATTTTCCTGAAATCTTAGTCAGTTCCTTACGCCGTTCCTCATTCAATTCAGGAATGGGAATACGCAACGTCTGCCCATCGACAACCGGATTAAGCCCAAGTCCCGCATTGCGAATGGCTTTATCCGCCACGGCCACCATTGATTTATCCCAGACCTGAACGCTGATCATACGGGACTCAGGTGTTGAAACTGTGGCAACCTGATTAAGTGGCATTTGCGATCCATAGGCATCCACCATAACCGGGTCCATCATATTCACTGATGCCCGACCGGTTCGTAGACCGACGAATTCTGATTTTAGATTGTCAATGGCCCCATTCATCCGGCGCCTGAGATCTTTAAGGTCAATATCAGATGACATTTTCGTTCACTCCTTGCAAATGATTGTAAAATCGCCTTCGCCACACATNACACGGGCAAACTCACCATGTTTATGAATGGAAAACACGACAATCGGAATCTCATTTTCACGCGCCAANGCAATCGCCGTGGCGTCCATGACTTTCANATCCTTGGTCAATACNGTATGGTAATCCAGCGTATCATATTTCACCGCATCGGGATNGGTNTTCGGATCTGCGGTATAAACGCCATCGACCTGCGTCCCTTTCANCANNCCGTCACANNTCATTTCNGCCGCCCTNAGGGCNGCTGCNGTATCGGTGGTAAANAAAGGNTTGCCCGTACCNGCNGCNAAAACAACCACCCGGCCCTTTTCCATATGACGAANGGCTTTACGCCGGATATANGGTTCNCAAACNGACGCGATGGGGAANGCAGACTGGACCCGGCTATCGACGCCTTCNTGCTCTAATGCATTCTGGATTGCNATGGAATTCATCACCGTTGCCAACATGCCCATATGNTCGGCAGATGTCCGGTCAANGCCACTGGCAACTCCGGTCATTCCCCTGAAAATATTTCCGGCCCCAACAACCAGACAAACCTGAACACCAAGTTCCTGTACGTCTTTGATTTCCGCAGCGATTCGCCTAACCATTTTTGGATCAATACCATATTCCTGATCGCCCATCAGGGCCTCACCGGAAAGTTTNAGCAGAACGCGTTTGTATCTGGGGACTTTAGCCATTTTCACCTTTTATTATTTTGTTTGGACACAACAGTTTCCGGGACTATATACGATCCGGTAAAAAGCCATAGGGCAGAATATACAATTCGGGCCCAAATGCGAATAAACTTTTATATTTATTCACAAATGAGCCCGAAAAAAATTACTTGCTGACTGCGGCAGCAACTTCAGCCGCAAAATCATCTTCTGCTTTTTCAATACCAGCACCAAGCTCAAGACGGGTATATCCCGTAAGCGTGATATCCGTACCAGCTTCTTTAGCGGCGTTAGCAATAACCTTGGAAATTTTTGTTTCGCCGTCGATCACAAAGGTTTGCTCTGTAAAAACAACTTCCTGATAGAATTTTGCCATCCGGCCAACAATCATTTTTTCAATGATATTCTCAGGTTTTCCTGATTCACGGGCCTGTTCAACCAAAACATTACGTTCCCGCTCAACCGCTTTGGGATCCAGATCATCAACACTCAATGCCAAAGGAGCTGTCGCCGCCACATGCATAGCAAGCTGTTTGCCCAATGCAGTCAAAATAGCCTCATCCGCGGTTGATTCCAACGCCACCAGCACGGCAATTTTGCCAAGGTCAGGGGCCACGCTATTATGAATGTAAGTTGCCACGATGCCGTTCTTAACAGAAAGGCCAACGGACTGACGGAAATTCATATTCTCGCCAATAGTGCTTACAGCCTCAACCATCTCATCTTTAACGGTGCGACCTGTTCCGGGATAATCAGCAGACAGAGTTGCATCATAATCACCAGAATTTTCCAGGGCAATCGTTGCAATCTTTTTCACAATATCCTGAAATCTGTCATTACGGGCGACAAAGTCGGTTTCGGAATTAACTTCTACCGCTACGGACGACGCGCCATTAGAGGCAACAGCCACAAGGCCTTCTGCAGCAACACGGCTTGATTTTTTGGCCGCTTTGGATATGCCCTTCTGACGAAGCCAATCCATTGATTTTTCAACGTCACCGTCATTTTCTTTCAGGGCGTTTTTACAGTCCATCATTCCTGCGCCTGATTTCTCACGCAGTTCTTTAACAAGAGAAGCCGTAATCTGAGCCATCATTCTTCCTTACTATTTATGAGAATAACTGCAGGTTCCAAGCATATCCCGGAACCTGCGTTTATTATATTATTCAGAAGCTTTTTCTTTTGTAGCTGCTTCTTTTGTCGCTTTCTTGGCAACATCCTTCGCANCTTTTTCTTCTGGAGCNGCTTCNGCTACAGGAGCTTCGGCAGGGGCTTCTTCAACNGCGGCNACTTCTGCCACAACGGGAGANGCNTCTGCAGCACCAAGATCAACGCCCTGATCGACCAATTCCTGTTGAATACCATCAAGAACGGCACCAGAAACCAGATCGCAATACAACTGAATCGCACGNGTCGCATCATCATTACCGGGAATCGGGAATGTAATGTTATCCGGATCNCAGTTTGTATCCAGAATAGCCACAACAGGAATGCCCAGTTTGTTGGCTTCCAGAATGGCCAGTTCTTCTTTATTGGTATCAATAACAAAAAGAATGTTCGGAATGCCGCCCATGTCTTTAATACCACCAAGAGCCCGTTCCAGTTTGTCACGTTCCCGTGTCATCTGAAGCAATTCTTTTTTGGTAAGACCAGTCGCATCTTCTGATAATTTGGTATCAAGCTCTTTCAAACGTTTTATGGAGTTTGAAATTGTCTGCCAGTTGGTCATCATTCCGCCGAGCCAGCGATGGTTGACATAATACTGACCACAACGTTTTGCGGCTTCGGCTATCGGGCCGGACGCTTGACGTTTTGTTCCCACAAACAACACACGACCACCTGATGCGGTGATGTCACGGATTGTTTCCAGCGCACGATGAAGCAAAGGCACTGTGATAGACAGATTGATGATATGAACTTTATTGCGGGCACCAAAGATATATTCTTTCATCTTTGGGTTCCAACGGTGGGCCTGATGCCCAAAATGAACACCAGCTTCAAGAAGCTGACGCATTGAAAAACTTGGCACTGCCATAGTATTTTTCCTTATTTTCCGGTTAATCCTCCGCAGGTTGTGGCCCCTCATGGGACACCGGAAAGTCTTCCTCAATATGTAGGAGGTTAACTTAAATCCTGCGTGTGAAGTAGGCGCGTAATAACGCTCTTTTTTTCAAAGATCAAGGACTTTCTGCATTTCTGACAATTTTTGTCCGCTCAAGTCTTATCAAGGTCCAGAGCCGCACGGGTTCTGCTTTGATCCACATCGTCATATCCCGCATCATCGGGTATTTTACGGAACCGCCCCTTGGCTCCCATAACCACCTCTGGCATGACGGTGACAATATCCCGCGCGGCGAGCAGTTCAAGGGCTTCTGATACGGTTTTAGCCTGCCCCAGTTTTTTCAGATTCATCATGGTCGGAAACATTAAGTCACCATCGGATTCTTCCACCAAAGTCATGGGGTGCATCCATTCCACATCCGTTATTTCATGGCCATCCGGGCTGGGGATTTGTCCTTCCGGCGCGACACAGAGGAAAAACCGCGTATCGAACCGGATTGGATAGGCCTCAGGCGTGATCCAATGAGCAAAGGGCAAACAATCATTCATATCTAACGCCACGCCGGACTGGTCCAAAAATGCCGCCAAATTCATACTTTTGTCCAGAAAAGCCGCCCGGTAGGTTTTATCAATATTTTGCCGCAAGACTTCCCCGATGGGCTGACCATCAATTGTACCGATTACCAGCCCGGTTTCCTCAAAAACCTCCCGCAGAGCCGCATAGCGCAGACCGTAAAAATCTTCCGGAACATCCCTGCCCCCGCCAGTCGACATCTTTTTCTCGAGCTCACGGTCCGCCGCGTCCAACTTACCACCGGGAAAGACATAAGCCCCTCCAGCAAATTTGATATTACGATGCCGCTTAACCATTAATATTTGCAAGCAGCCGTGACGCGTATGTTCTTCGCCGTCACGAATAATCATGATCGTTGCTGAATCGGTGGGTGTCTTTACTTTAGATTTCTCTGACATCTGTCACCCCTTTCATGGTAATAATCGTGCTGCGAATATCCGGTAATACCCTGTATTTATCTTTCAGAAGGACCTCTATATCATATTCGTCTTCGTCCTGTACTTTAAAATTAAAGGTCACGAAACCCCGCCCGCCTTTATGTTTGTCTAGAATTTCCTGTATATCCGAAAGGGATTCTTCCCCGTCCAGATATATTTCCAACCGCTCCGCCGTATTAGCGGCCACGACTTCGATAGCGGCGAAACTTTTGGCTGTGACACGCAGTCCTCTTTCAGGGTGAATAGTCGCCTCAACAGTGGCAATAAGAGAGCTTCCGGTTTGCAAAATCTCGTCACAGCTCACCAATAATTCGGAAAAAACCATGCATTCCCAGCTACCATAAGCGTCGGACAGGCCAATGAAAGCAAAATTCTTGCCGCGTTTGTTTTTCATCACCCGGATGCTCTGGACCGTACCCGCTAGCCGAACCGTACTGCCGCTTATCGCTTTACGTTCCAGCTCCGTTGACGGCAAAATTCTCTGACGCGCCAATACCGTTGTATAGGCATCAAGAGGATGAGCAGACAGGTAGAAACCTATGGCTTCTTTTTCATGGTTCAACCGTTCTATCAATTGCCAGTCTTTTTCCGCCTTCAAGGTCAGGGCCTGTTCCTCTACCGCGTCACCGAACATACTGACCTGATTGCTGTTGCGCTGTTCCGTTGCGGCACTGGCTTGTTTTAAAATCTTTTCAACCGCGGTCAGCATTTGCGCCCGGTTAGAGTTAATGCAATCAAACGCCCCGGCCTTGGCCAGATTTTCCAACGCCCGTTTATTGACGTTTTTAGTATCCAGCCGATTGCAAAAATCAGACACATCCTTGAACGGGCCATTTTTTTTGCGTTCCGCGACCAATCCTTCCATGGCACCGACCCCGACATTTTTCAGAGCCGCCAGACCATAACGCACCCCACGCAAGACACCGTCCGATAATGCGCCACCGACATTATCGCTATCCTTTTTGCCTTCGATAACCTCAACAGAAAATTCCACTTCGGATTTATTAATATCCGGAGGCAGAATTTCGATACCCATACTGACCACATCTTGCTTGAAAATAGCCAGTTTGTCGGTATTGGTCAGATCGAGCGACATGATCGCCGTCATAAATTCCACCGGATAATTGGCTTTCAGATAAGCTGTGTGGAAAGACACCAGCGCATAGGCCGCCGCGTGGCTTTTGTTAAAGCCATAACCGGCGAATTTTGCCACCTGATCGAAAATGCTCGCCGCCTGTTTCGGGTCAACACCTTTTTTGTTGGCCCCATCCTGAAACCGGCTGCGTTGTATATCCATTTCTGCGGCAATTTTCTTGCCCATAGCCCGACGCAGAAGATCCGCTTCGCCAAGGGAGTAATCCGCCAGAATCTGCGCGATCTGCATGACCTGTTCCTGATAAATAATCACGCCGTGCGTTTCCGTCAGAATGCCTTCCAACAGGGGATGCAGGTAATCGGGGTCTTCTTCGCCATGTTTACAGGCGATATAACGGGGGATATTATCCATGGGTCCCGGCCGGTAAAGCGCCACGACCGCGATAATATCCTCAAAGCTGTCCGGTTTAAGTTGAACCAGAACATTCTGCATGCCGCTACTTTCCAACTGGAACACGCCCGTGGTTTTGCCGCTACTGAACAATTCATAGCTCGGTTGATCATCAAGAGCCACCTGCTCCAGATTAACCTCAATACCCCGCAAAGCAATATGCTCCACCGCCTTGGCCAGAACCGTCAGGGTTTTAAGGCCCAAAAAGTCAAATTT
>JAESPY010000040.1 GCA_016765435.1 Emcibacter sp. | reverse complement strand
TGAACCAGACTGCCGCCGCCTAATCCCAGAGCCAATATGTCAGGCATGCGGAAGTTGGTTCGGATGCCGCCAATGTCAGAGGTGAGGGAAGATTCGCGGGGATACCCATTGACCAGAACCCCGATATCGGTGGTGGTCCCGCCGATATCAGCCACAATGGCATTTTTAACGCCGGATAAATAGGCGGCTCCGCGCATGCTGTTCGTTGGGCCGCTGGCAAAGGTCAGAACAGGGTATTTTTCGACAAATTCAGAACTCATCAAAGTCCCGTCATTTTGGCTGATATAGAAAGGGGCGGTGATATTGAGTTTTTTCAAGGCATTTTTAAAAGCCGCGACAACATCATGGGCCATATCGGCTAGGGAGGCATTCATCAAGGTGGCATTCTCTCTTTCCAGAATGCCAATGCGCCCGATGGTATGGGATAGGGTAAGGTTTATGTCGCCCATTTCCTGACGTACGATTTCCGCCGCCCGTTCTTCCATATCGCTGTTGACAGATGAAAAAACGCCGGAGATGGCAACGCTGGTGATCCCTTGTTTCTTTAAAGCGCGCGCGGCTTGTGCCACGGCTTGTTCATCAAGGGCGGAATTCAGGCGGCCGTCATAATTATAGCCGCCTTCGATCAGGTGAATATTCCGGCCAATGGCCTCTGCAATATCTTCCGGCCAGTCAAGCATGGGCGGGATGCCCCGCGCCGCCGGTAAGGAAACGCGGATCATACCCACTTCCAAAAGCCCGCGTCTTTCCACAAAGGCATTGGTGAAATGCGTGGTGCCGATCATAACGCATTGAATTTTATCGGCTGAAACATTGCTGTCGGTAAGAACTTTACCGATGGCCGTTGCAACACCGTCGCCCACATTCGGTGTTGTCAGCATTTTACAGGATGCCAGAACGTCCTCTCCCGAGACCAGAACCGCATCTGTATTTGTGCCTCCTACATCAACACCTATACGCATATATTTGTCCTTATAATTCTATTTTTCTTGATATTTCCCTTTATTTAGGGGGTTTTTAGTAGTTTCTTCAAGCATGTCTATTGGTAGGTTTCGGGTTATCATTGGTAGGGCGTTATAATTTTTGATATTTTTACAGACCTACTGGTTTATGTGGTTATTGCATGTATTTATCCACCATACATTTGATTTTCAGGTAAAATAATTATGGAAAAAAATGGACTTTAGCGGGGAATAATAATTTATATCCTATTGATTTTAGTGGGAAAGAGCGCGATAATTATCTCAACATATATTCAACTGTAAAATTCTTATGAAGCAACCATCTGAAATCATATCGCCATTCCCTGTCCGGTTAATCCGGTCAAAGGTATCTCTTGATGCGCCTTTGGTCTCATTGTTTGACAGGCCGGAACTTATTCGTAATCTCAATTCAGGCCTTGCTGGCAAATTGACATTTATTTCTGCGCCCGCAGGATATGCGAAAACCACAATGCTGGAGGACTGGTGCCGGCGTATGACCCGCAAAGGTCATCGGACCGCATGGTTGTCTCTGGACGAGGAAGACAATGCCCCTGCTGTTTTGGTGGGCTATCTGGTCTTTGCTTTATGGCAAGCGGGGCTTGATCGTCATATCAAAGCGCTTCTTACCGAAGAATTTGATTTGCGGGCGGATATCAGGGAGACATTAACTATTCTCGCTGCTGCTATTGAGCAAAGTGAAATGCCTTTGCTTCTGATATTGGATAATTTTGAGAATCTTGGAGATAAATGCATTAAGGCTGTCATTGAGCCGATTTTGAAATATTTCCCTGAAAATTTTCATCTTGCTATTGCCAGCCGAAAAAAAAGCGGGGTGGCATTATCTGAATTACGTTTGCGCGGCTTGGTGAATGAATTTAACGCAACAGATATGAAATTTACATCTTTTGAGGTCTCAGGGTTTCTGGAAAGTTTTTTAAATAAAAATCAGATACAGCAGGTCATCGAAAGATCGGAAGGATGGCCCGTTGCCCTGCAATATCTTCGGATTGCCATGACCCATAACAGCGATCATGATTTGGTTCTGGAGAATTTTAAGGGCATTGGACAGGAAATTAATGATTATTTTTCAGAACAATTTTTGAGTAGGTTGGATAAAGACCAAAAGAATTTTTTATTGGAAACCAGTATTCTGGATTATATCACGCAAGAGGTGGCCGATTACATAAGGGACGCAACAGATAGCGAGATACAGCTTAAAAATATACAGGATATGGCAGGCTTTATCATGCCTGTGAAAGACAGGGAGGGGACCTATCGGTTACATTCTCTACTCAGGGAATTTCTTCAAAATCATCTGCGAGTACATGATTCAGAAAAATATAGAATTCTGCACCAGAGAGCCGCTGTATGGATATCTCGAAAAGGTTATATGACCCGTGCCATCAAATATGCTCTGGAGATTGGTGATCAGGAAACTGCCGCTGATATTGTGGAAAAAGAGGGTGGCGTTTTGCTATGGAATCAGGAGGGCATGGCCCGGTTGCGGGCTGTCCACGACCTGTTGCCGGATGATATTGTCATCCGGCGCCCCAGATTGTTATTGGTGCGGGCGCTGATTTTGCTAAAGGATGGTAAACTGAATGATGTCAGAGAAATCCTTCATGATGTGCGCAGTATAAAATCAACAAAACCGGATTATTATTTAAAATATGATATTGCGGTAATCGCATCTACCCTTGCGGTTTACGATGGTACGGACCCGACGGAGGCTATCAGGGAGTTGGGAACTTTACTTGATGCTCTGGGGAGTGGCGATGGTTCCCAGCGGTCATTTGTCTGTACGGCTAATTGTGTTGTCAGTTTTCAAAGTGGACGTTTTGAGGAGGCCCGGAACTTTGCCCATCAAGGCCAGGCCATCCTGAGAGAAAGCAAAATGCCTTTCGGGGAGACCTATTTTAATATTCATATCGGGACGACTTACTATGCCGAAGGTAAGCTGTCTGATGCCTTTGCCCATTATGAGAAAGCCCAGAATTCCATGCGCCGGTATTTTATGGATGATAAAGATTTGAGGCTGGTGTCCAATATCCAGATGGCGGAATGGCATTTTGAACGTAATGAGATCGCAACGGCCCAAAGGTTATTGGGAGATGTCAATCAGCGTCTTGTCAATGGGGAGGCATGGTATGAAATCTATGCGGCAGGATATAGTACAGCTTCTGCTATAGCGTTTGAAGGAGAGGGGCTGGATGCCTGCCGCCGTCTGGTGGATGAGGCCGTCCAATATATTCAGCGAGAAGGGTTGAAAAGATTGCGGCGTCTGGTCATGGCAAATCTGGCAGGATATATGACCCGGTCGGGACAGGTAGAACAGGCCCGAAAAATTATTCAGGAAAATGGTCTTTCTCTGAAGGAGTATAAAAAACCTGACATAGAAAACCCTTTGGTTAGAGAGCGGTACGGCGTAGTTCTGGCGTTGTGCCGCCTATTGATTGCTGAAAAAAGATATGATGAGGCCATCGGAGAATTGGGGTTCTTCATCGACTTGGAAAAGGGGATTAATCATCATAGAGCCCGGTTGAAATATTCACTGCTTTTGTCCATTGCACTTTTCTTGGCGGGACAAAAAAGAAAGTCATTTGAAATTTTGACGGAGGTTCTGACACAAGTCAGGAAAGAAGGTTTCATTCGGCTTGTTCTGGATGAAGCGCCTTTTATCAATGATTTATTCGGGGCCTATATGAAATCAATATTGGCCGCAGAAAAAGATCACGCCGCTTATCTGTTAAATTTCCTGAAAAAGGATATGAAAAAGCCGGAAATCACAAGATTGAGCAAAAGAGGATATCAGGTTCTGGATCAATTATCGGAAGGCCATTCCGACAAGGTCATTGCACGTAACCTTGAGATTACGGAAAACACCGTCCGGTTTCATCTTAAAAATATCTATAGCAAGCTTGGGGTCAATAGCCGTCTTCGGGCCGTTAAAGAGGGGCGGAAACTGGATTTTTTGCATCAAAGTAATCCTCTTTGATATACCGTCATTTCCTTGTGATATATATCCCCCGGACCGGGACCATATGGGGGATAATACTGACATATGGCTTGCAGTATGTTTACTTGTTTGACCTGCCTTAAAACAGCCTGTACCTTCACTATCATTATCAATCCTTTACGGTGAAAGATGTGACGCTATCCAATGATTTCATAATTACCAAACTTGCGCCGCCGAAATCACGGCAGGAGATGGTCCCGCGAACGGCTCTTCTGGAGAGCGTGTTGACGGGGCCTGGCAAAAGACTGACGCTTATTTCTGCGGGGACAGGGTTTGGGAAAACCACTTTTATGGCTTCGCTGTTTCAGGGATTTGGGGACCAGGGAGCTTCTCGGGCGTGGATTTCTTTGGATGCGGATGAAAGAAATGAAATTCGCTTTCTGAAATATTTGATCGCCGGGCTGAAACATAACAATATAATATCCACGGATGAGGCGGAAATCATTCTGGAGGGGCAGACCCATAACCGTGTCAGCAGGGTAATGACGGCCCTGATTAATGAAATCGCAGGTCTGGACCGGCAAGTCATTCTGTTTCTGGATGATTATCATCTGGTGGATGGCTCGGACGTAGGCTTTATTGTGGATTATCTGCTCTCCCACGCACCGGTTAATTTCAGGCTGATTATTTCGAGCCGGATCAAACCTGCACTGCCCTTGTCTTCTATGAGAGCTCAAAATGAGCTTCAGGAAATTACCGATTATCATTTGAGGTTTTCTGTCACAGAAACCCGTGATTTCCTGCGTGTTGCTCATCAGATGAACTTGACGGATAAGCTGATTACCGGGCTGCAAAGTAAAACCGAAGGCTGGGTCGCGGGCCTGCAACTTGTCTCATTGATTTTAAAAGACAGGCGTCATGAAAAAGACCTCATGCAAATTATATCCGGTAATTTTCGGGATATAATGGATTATCTGGCGGATGAGGTTTTTGGTCTTCAAAGCCCGGAAATACAGAAGTTCCTCTTGCATTCATCCGTGTTGGACAGAATGAATGCAGAAGTCTGTAATTGGATGATGGATATCCATAACAGCCGGGAGATTTTTGAGGAGTTAGAGGATAAAAATCTGTTCATTACGCCGCTGGATGAAGAGAGTGGCTGGTATCGTTATCATCATATGTTTCAGGATTTTCTTCGGGGCCGTCTGGAACGGCAGGACCCTGAGTTGAAGACGCAACTTACCCTTAAGGCCAGCGAATGGTTTCTGCAATATGGTTCGGTGACAGAGGCGGTGAATTATGCGCTTGAGGCCCGCGATTATGAGCGTTCGGCATCCTTAATAGAAGAACATGCCACGACTTTCACCACAAGGGGCCAAATGCCGTTGTTGCAGGATTGGCTTACCCGGATTCCGGCCCATATCGCCAGCGAAAGATACCGTATTCCCATGTATCTTTGCTGGGCGTTATTCCATATGCGTCGTCCTGTGGAAGCGGCCAGTGCCGCGTATCGTGCAGAAGAAATTTTAAATAGATTAGCGGCTGCTGGTTCGTTACCCGCGCAAAAATTACATGATGTGAAATCTGAGCTTAAAGTTCTGAAAATAGGGGTGGCCATTGCCTCCGATGACGTGGAACGGGCGAAAAAATTATGTTTGGATTTTCCTGATCAATATACCACCAAGAATACTTTCATTATCGGCGCAAAATATAACATGTTGGGCTATGCTCATTACGCGCTCAGTGAATTTGATCTGGCGAAAGCGGCCTTTATCAAAGCGCGTGATTTTCATGATAAAGCGAATTCCCCTTACGGTGTGGTCTATGCAGATTGTTTTATGGGGATGAATGAAATTGCAATGGGTCGGTTACATATGGCTCATGCCTTTTTCCTTCAGGCAGAGGATATTGGAAGCAAAGATAAGGTTCCCCGGTCGCCGGGTGTTGCCAATGCCCGGCTGTACCGGGGCTGCGTATTATATGAATGGAATAAGGTAGACGAGGCAAAAGAGCTTTTAGAACAAAATATTGAACGGGTTGTTGAATGTGGTCAGGCAGAGGCTCCGATCATTGGCCTATGCACCTATGCCCGGATATTACAAAAAAACGGTGATAATGATAAAGCATGGCACCAGTTGGAAAGAGCCCGCATGATCTGTCGCGATGATCAGCTCTATCGATTGGCCATATTGACCGATTATGAAGCCGTACGTTTCCTGATTAAACAGGATAAATTGGCACAGGCCATCGCACGGGCTGGCTTGGCGGCCATTTCAATCGGGGAACAGCCGGAAGATTATGCCTTAACGCAATGGGACCGTGTGCTTTGTCTAAAATTATTGATCAAAATACGTCTGCTGGTCGCGCTACAGGAATATGATCATGGGCTGNGNCTTCTTGATCATCTGTTGNAATTGGCAAAGNATGTTGGCCGCACCAAACGGATTATGGAGAGCCTGATTCTGAAGGCCATTATATTATGGCAAAGTGAGAAAAAGGATCAGGCGCAGAATATTTTTACCCAAGCGCTCGATATGGGCCGTGCAGAAGAATTTTTGCGTATATTTCTGGATGAAGGCGATATCATCGGGCCGCTTTTACAGGCGGTGATTACAAAACGAAAATCAGCGGTGGAAGATCACGGTTATTTGAATCGCTTGATGGAAGGCATGGAGCATACGGTGCGGGTATCTGCTCGTAAACTTGAAAGGGCGACAGGGGGGAATTATTATCTTCTGGAGGAATTGAGCCAGCGGGAACTGGATGTTCTGTCTCTATTGGCGGCGGGAGAAAGCAATGCGCAAATCAGCAGAGAGCTTAAAATTAAAGAAAATACCGTGAAATGGCATATCAAGAATATTTTTGAGAAACTCGGGGTGAATAACAGAACTTCTGCGGTATTGGCGGCTCAGGAATTAAGACTGGTTGGCTAATGATTAGGCCGTATCAACATTCACTATAAATAACAAGCGGTGAGTCTCATTGGGCCGCTTGTGCCTTATGAACGACCTTGCCTTCAAAGAAGGTCATTTCCACAATGGTTTCCGCAATATCCGTCGGTTCGATGGTGAATAGATTTTGGTTCAGGATAATTAAGTCTGCTGACTTTCCCACTTTCAAAGAACCTGTTTCGGCCTCCAGACGCAATGCTCTGGCGCCATCAATGGTGAAAATTTTCAGGGCCTGTTCTAATGTTATCGCCTGTTCCGGCCATAAAACACCGGGTGTTTTGCCGTAAGGATCGCGGCGGGTTATCATGGCCTCTATCCCGATCCAGGGGTTTAAGGATGGTACCGCCGAAGGCCAGTCTGATCCGGCAAGGACGGGTGCACCGGATTCAATGAAATCGCGGATCGGAAATATATGTTTCGCCCGATCTCCCAAGGCATCAATAATGGATTGCACTATGGGGGATGGATGCCAGATATAGGGGGATAAATCGGCGACAACATTCAATGCCTTGAAACGGGGCAGGTCGTCGGGGGCGATCAATTCAGCATGGGCCAGTTCATGACGCAGATCGGATCGTCCAGTGGCTTTATGGGCCTTTTCAATGGCATTCAGAGCTTCATGCACGGACCGGTCCCCGGCGGTATGGATTTTGACCGTAAAGCCACGTCTTTCCAGTTCTATGATATCTTGTGTCAGAATATCCTCTGCCACATGGATCAGGCCGCGGAAGTTATCCGGAAAATCCTTATGGGGCAGGTAGGGGGTTAACATGCCAGCGGTGCGGGATACGGTGGGTACGCCGTCATTGGTGATTTTGACAAAGTTCGTATGGACATGTTTTGAGGCATATTGATCGCGCAATTTTTCAATGCGTTCGTAATCCAGCGGTGCTTCCCTGTGACCGTACGGCGTTGAGATAGAGGCTGCGATATGCATGGTAACACCCCCGGCCTGATCCACATCGTGATAGGCTTTCAGGATTGGGTCACGGGCGATGGCTTCTTTAATTCCGGTGAGGCCAAAACCATTGGCTAAACGGACCATTTCCCGGACGCCAGCCTGATATTGGGCCTCTGTCCAGTCGGGCAGTTGCTTTTCCAGCACGGTCTGAGCTTCTTCCAGCAACAGGCCATTGGGGATGCCGGTTTTTGCGTCCCGCATAATCTTGCCGCCTTGGGGGTCTTTGCTGTCTTTGGTGACGCCAGTCAGTTCAAGAGCTTTTGTATTGGCCCAGCCGTTATGGCCGGAATCATCGCTGAAATAAACCGCTTTGTCGCCGGAATATTGATCCAGCCATTTGCGGGGGGAAGGGATGTCATTATTCTCAAAAAAGCTGCTGTCCCAACGGCCGCCGACAATCCACAGGGCGTCGGGGTTCTTTTCGACACAGGATTTGAGGGTTTCTGCGATGTCTTCTGTTGTGGCGGTAAATTCGAATTTACAACTATACAGATTGGCGAGGGCACCTTCCGTGGGATGGCTATGGCCGTCATTCAACCCTGGCATGACCATCCGGCCTTTCAGGTCGATAAATTCTGTCGTATTGCCCCCGAGTTTCCGCATGTCGTCCGATGTGCCGAGGGCCATGATTTTGCCGTCTCGTAGGGCGATGGCCTGCACATTGGGTTGATCGGATTCCATGGTATAGATAAAGCCATTGAATAAGATTTTATCCGCGTGCTCCGCCGCCAAGGCAAAATTTGACCCTGTGCCACAGAGAAGAAAAAATAATAGGCTGAAAATTTTATTCAATGGTTTTGTCATAATATTATCCCGATAAAAAAAAGGGCCATGCCGGATGACATGGCCCCCGTTGTCAGATGATTAGAAGTCGTAGGAAATGGTGGCGCCAAAGGTGCGAGGCATGCCAACACTTCGGACATAGGGGCCATTGCCCCCGGTATAGGCGGCGGGGAAGTAATATTCGTTAAACAGATTACGACTCCACACCATGAATTTCCATTTATCACCAGATATGCTCGCCCGCAGGTTCGCGACGATATAGGAGTCTGTGGCATCTTCGGGTTGGGCTGGGTCTGTGGTCTTGTCTTTATAGCTCACATCACCACCAATTTTCATCATCATATCGTTGGAGATACTCCATTCATATTCTACCCCTGCGTTGAGTTGCCATCTGGGTGTCATGGCCAGTTCTTCACCGGAGAGATCTCTTGTTTCCTCATCCGGCCAGACACTTGCCGGTGATATGGCGTCCCATTCCAGGATTTTTGACTTGAGATAGGCCGCCCCGAAATTAACAAACCATCCTTCGGCAGGAACCCATTGCATATCAAGTTCCGCGCCGTAGATTTCTGATTTTGGCACGTTGGTTAAGCCACTGATATTACCGACAAAAGTAACCGCAATATCCTGTTCCTGTTTGTCTCTGTAATCATAATAGAAGCTGGACAGGTTTAATTGCATCGCCCCTTCAAGAAGGGTTGATTTCAAGCCAACCTCATAGGATGTAACCCGTTCGGAATTATATGATTTGAGCTGTTTCGTCGTGTTGGAGTTGGCGCCGTTAAAGCCCCCGGATTTGAAACCGTTAGAGACGGTTGCATAGAGGAGCATGTCATCATTAAACGCATAATCCAAACCAAATTTAAACATCCATTTATTGGTTTCAATGGTTTCTTCATAGACATGAAAGGCATCATTCACATCCGGTCCGCCAATGACACCAAAGATATAATTGGGAGATGCGGGATCATCATCAATGGTCCCGCAATCACCGGGCGACAGATTGGCGCCGAAGGCAAAATTCTCAAATCCTGCAAGCGAACCATCACCCGCATCAAAGGTACAACCAGACCACGTCCGGTCTTCTTGGGTATAACGCCCACCAACCGTTACCCGCAGCTTATCGGTGACATTATATTCAACATGGCCGAAAAGAGCCTGAGAATCTGTTTTTTGATTATATTGGGTATGCAATTGATAAATTGGGGCGACGGCAAAAGGCGTCGCAAGCCCCCATGTGGCAGAGCCATCACCAAAAAGTGAATCCGACATGAAGTAGTTATAAAGCTCATCCATCTCATCTTTGGAATAATAGGCTCCCGCGATCCACAACAGTTTATCCGTCTGGCCGGTCAGGCGCAATTCTGAGGAGAAGACCTCCAGATCGGTTGTGTTGATGTTACTGGAATCATTGGCTGCCATACCGTCCCAGTCATTGGTTTCAACNCGGTCAAATTTGTCATAGCCCGTGATAGAGGTCAACATAATGTCTTCGGTGATATCCCATTCCAGCTTGATAGAACCGCCTTTAAGTTGGTTNTCGCGCTTTGGACGAAGGTTAAAGACAGTACCATCAGGGTCGGTATAGGAATTGGTCCAATCGGCGGCCCGGTTGTCACCCGTTGAATACCATGGAGGCGTATCGCCACTCACAGCATAAGGAAAGAGCTGTTTATAGGGGTTGTTAAACTCGCCCAAGCCGACCAAACGACCATCGTAAGCCGTATTGGCTTTATTGTCCGATTGATCATTGGTGTAATGAACATTCAACGTCAGTCGGGCACTTTCGCTGAGTTCAAAATCAATAATACCACGTAGGGAATAGATGTTTTTCTTGCCCAACGTATCATCACGGGTCAGGCTTTTCTGCCAGCCTTTGCCAGATTGTGTGGTTTTAAAAGCCAAACGGGCATTAACACCCTCTGTCAAGGAACCATTAATATAGCCTTCAACATCAAGTGTTTCAAAGCTGCTGAATCCCACGGTAATTCCGGCGCCCGTTTCTTCGGTGGGTTTCTTGCTGATAAAATTAATCTGTCCGGCGGTTGTGTTGCGGCCATAAAGGTCGCCTTGGGGGCCTTTCAGAACTTCAACCCGTTCCATNTCGAATAGAAGCCCCCGGCTCATCACCGTATAGGGCATGGAAATCTCATCAAAATACAGANCAACGGTGGAGGAGGCGGCCGTGGAATAATCCTGAAACCCGATGCCGCGAATGGTGTAAAGTGGCACNCCTGTTGCCGCCGTTTCATTGACGGTCAGACCCGGTGTTAATTGGGCAATATCTTCTGATGTGGTGACGCCACGCTCTTTCAGGGATTCGCCGGTAAAGGCATTGACCGTGATACCCACTTCATTGATGCCCTGTTCGCGTTTTTGGGCGGTGACGGATATTTCTTCCAACACCATCTGGGCAGAAGCCGGAGAGAGAGGCAGGAGCATGCTCACCGATAGTGCTGTGGAAAGTAATAGAGCTTTGCGTCTGGACGATAGTTTTTGTTGTATATTCATTTGTTCATTTCCTTTTGTTTATTCCCTATGGTTTTATGTTTATTCCCTATGGTTTAGGTTGGGTGGTTTTTCTTACCCANCGGGGCGGGTGAAAAATTTGTTGTTATCCTTCCGGTAAATTATTCAGTAATTGTTCTGCCTGAGCGATCAGATTATCCTGATGGGGCTGTAATTCCTGCCCCCCCAGTGCTTCGAATAACGCCATGAACGGATCATCGGTTGTGGTTTTAATACCCGACAAGCTTTCCATAACCGCAAGGCCATAGAAAGGAACCGTGGCATCGTTATATCCGCCCTCATGGCACATGACGATGCGGCCGGAACAAAGCTCATCCGCGGCTGTCATCAATTTGCCTGTTAAAGAGCGATAGCCCTCGCTATGCATCATCATACGGCCCAAGGGATCATGGGCTCCGGCATCAAAACCGGATGGAACGATGATCAGTTCCGGCTTAAATTTATGCAANGCCGGGATGATCACACGGTCATAGGCCGCTTCATAGGCTGCGACACCGCTGCCCGCAGGCAGGGGGATATTGATGTTATATCCGGCNCCNNCNCCTTCGCCATTGTCACAAAGATCGCCACTGTCCGGGGGAAAACAACGGTCCTGATGAATTGAGATGGTCAGTACGGAGGGATCGTCCCAGAATATTTTTTCGGCCCCGTTGCCGTGATGAACATCCCAATCAACGAAAGCGATTTTGCCGACTCCTCTTTTGGCCTGAGCATATTTTGCGGCAATAGAGGCATTGGCAAACAGGCAAAATCCCTTGCCCATATCTGGTTCTGCATGATGGNCGGGGGGACGAACCAAGGCATAGGCATTATCAATTTTACCGTCCAGCACCGCGTCAATCGCCGCCATGACGCCACCTGCGGCAAGTTTCGCGATGTCGAACCCGCCTTTACCAAAGGGGGTGAGCATACCCGCGTCGCCGCCAGTCTCAGCACTCATAGCTTTGATCCGGTTCATGTAATCTGGGGTATGGACCCGAAGAATATCTTCCTCGCTGGCGTCATACGCTTCGACGAGATGTAATTGTTTATAAAGCCCGCTGACTTCCAGAAGATTCTTAAAGCGCCGTTTTGTTTCCGGGTTTTCCGCATGGGTGCCGGGCTGGATAGGAATACCGGGAGGCATGACACCAGAATGTGTTCCGGTATCGTGCCACATATAGATTTCCTGCCATACAAAGCCTGTTTTTTGTGTCATATATTATAGTTCCTAAGCTGAAATATGTTTTTGTAAAATCGGACCCGGATCACTCAGGGATGACCGGGCGTTGACATGGTCAAAATAATCGCACCAGCCGCTTTCTTTGATCTTTTCCAGCATGAAATCCAGAGCGGCTTGATCTTTGCCTTGCCAAAGCGCAACGAAATCATAGGGAGCCGCTTGATCTGTTGCCGGGTCCAAATCGCCCCAGCCAAGACATTTAACCCCGGCTTCTTCCAATTCGCCCATTGCCGATCCGATTTTTTCGAGGAAGTCGGCCCGTTGCTGTTGGTCAAGAGATAACCAGCTGTCTTTATAGCGCCAGAGTTCGATGAGGATATTCATGTGGTGTCTCCATGATATTTAGGGTTCCATAGGCTGGTTTGCGGATGTCGATCTGCCCAAGGGGCCGCCTGTTCCAATTGGGCGGATAGCCGGAAAAGAATATCCTCCCGGCCCATGCCGCCGACCAGTTGCATCCCAATGGGCAAGCCCGTCGCTGACATGCTAAGCGGTAAAGAAATCGCCGGTTGCCCGGTCATATTGAACAAAGCTGTGAAGGGTGCAAAAGAGAAGATATGTTCGGTCCAGCCGTTGGCATCCAATGCGGGATCATTGGCGTTATAGGTGCCGATTTTCTGGGGCAGTAATGCGGCTGTGGGCGTCAGCAGGACATCATATTTCTGGAAAAAGCGGGACACATCGCGACTGACCATATTCATCACCGCAAAGGCCGTTGCCATATCGGTGGCTTTCAGCTCAAGACCATAGTGATAACAGGCCAATGTGGTGGATTCCAGATGGTCCAGATTTGCGGGACGGCCTGTCATTTCGCTGATCTGGTTGATCCACAGCGCAATATTCGCACACCAGAAAGTAACCGTAGCCTCATGGAAACTGTCATAGTCAAAACGGGGCGTTGCCTGCTCTACCATATGGCCCATATCGGCACAGAGCAGGGCGGTTTTTTTGGTAGCCTCTGCAATTTCCGCATCCACATGAACGCCGGACCAGGCCGTGCTGGTGAAACCAATTTTCAGGGGTTCACATTTCCGGTCCAATTCCATCAGGTAGGGACGTTCCGGCCGGATAATGGCATAGGGATCGCCCGGCATTGGTCCCTCTGTCGCGTCCAGAATGGCGGCGCAGTCCCTTAAACTACGGGTTAGAACATGTTCTATGCCCAGACCGTTCAGGCCGTCTCCCGCATCGGGACCGATCGGGGTCCGTCCCCGACTGGGTTTTAGGCCCACAAGACCGCAACAGGCCGCTGGAATACGGATGGAACCGCCGCCATCATTGCCGTGGGCCACGGGAACAGCCCCGGCTGCCACCATGGCCGCAGAGCCACCGCTTGAGCCGCCCGGCATAATATCTGTGTTCCATGGATTTCGGGTCGGGCCATTTAATACGGATTCAGTAGTGGTGCAAAATCCCATTTCCGGGGTTGCGGTCCGGCCCAATGTGATCAGGCCTGCTTCGTCGAATTTTGTTGCCAGATGGGTGCTGTGGGGGGCGACCATCCCTTGACAGAGGCGGGACCCCATTTCACTTTTGCGCCCTTCAATATGAAGGATCAGGTCTTTTACCAGAAACGGCACGCCAGCAAACGGACCATTATTTTTTTTCGGTTCTGCCAGATTATCCAGTTGATCGTCAAAGACTTCAAGAACCGCATTCAATTCGGGATTTAGTGTATCAATGGCTTGAAGGGCAAGTTTTGCCAGTTCTAATGATGTTACGTCGCCTTTTTTAACAAGACCTGCCAGACCAAGGGCATCATAGGTGCTATATTCTGATAACTTCATATTACATCCGAAATAATCTAAAAAAAAGGCGGAGCCAGATGCGGGCCCGGCTCCGAAGTTCTTCATAAGAGAAATTGAAGTTATCCTGTAAGTATCCTGTCTGCCCGACCCGAAAGGAGGGGTGGTATAAAAATATCTTGCCCACCCAAAAGTAGGGGTTGGTTTTTTTTGCGTAAAAATATGAATTATTTATGCACGGATATGTTTTATTTTCAGGACTGTGAATGGTAGGTAGTTTGCCCGGTGTGACATTTGTCAATGTGTCGGCCATAGCAGATATGTGACCCTTAACTTTCGATGACGGAAATGACTTTCTCGGGAGGAGGATACGATGGAAATATATATGCATGATGTTTTGCGGTGGGCGCATGTGATTTTTGCCGCCTATTGGTTGGGCGGCGAATGGGGGGTTTTCAATGCCTCGACCAATGTGGCCAATGCAAAACTTGGGCTGGAAGATAGGTTGCGCCATATGGAAACGGCTTACCGAATTGATATTCTGCCCCGGTCTTCGATCATCTGGATGTTGCCGGTTGGGTTTAATATGGCCGATGACCTTGGCTTATCCCCGGTATCGGGGGATTGGGTGACCGCTGTTTGGGTGGCAACGGCGATCTGGTGGTGCTTGATCTTTACAGCTTTCCGTCATAGGGGCACGAAGCTTGGCATTAAAATCACTGAATTTGATGATAAAATCAGATATTTTGTCATTCCGTCCCTCTGGCTGCTGGGCGGATATACCCTTGTCACCGGGGAGCTGTTATTTGTCGGGGATGATGTGGGCGGCACATACTGGTTTGCAGCAAAGCTGACGTTCTTTGGCTTTATTCTGATCATTGGTTTGATGCTGCGTTATATTATGAAGAATTGGGCCGTGGCCTTTCACCGGCTAAGAGAAGAAGGTTCGACACCGGAAATCGAATATATCTTTTCCTCCACATTGGCCAAGGCGCGAAAGCTTGCCTATATCTATTGGGTTTGCATCGCATCAATGGCCTTCCTAGGGGTGGTGAAGCCTTTTTAAAGACTAAGGATTAAAGACGGGGAATTATTTATCCCTTGGTGAAAATATAATAATGTTATATCATTAGTCAAAATAGAAAATTGATTTNTCCTTTAAGCGTCAACAGACCCGCNGGAATTTCGAATGAATATTNTGATGACAGGTAAAATAATCATTATGGCCGCGCTTTATATGGGGCTAGCGGGAGCGGCATCCGCGGCGGGGAAAATTGATCTTTCCACGCCGGAAGGGGCCTTGGCCGCCAATCGTAAAGTTCATTGTTCGCTGAAAGATAATGAACCNATTTTCTATACATGGGAAGGNGAGGTTTTTTCTCAGCGCATGGGGGAGCCGGACCTGAAACTGTTTAAGGTATCGGGCATGAATGTCCGCCAATGCATCAGTATCGATGGNGGGNNAAAAGGCACTGGATACCNNCTTGTCAGNCGTGAANTCATGCTNTATCTGGACCCGGTAACAGGGCAACCGCTGGACAAGTGGCAAAATCCGCTGAACGGGCGTGAGGTGGATGTCTTACATGTACAGAATGATCCGGTGAACGGGCGTCCGGCATTNCCNTNNGACAAANANGGNAANCCCGNCNTGACATGGAAAGGCCGTGAGGATAGCGGTTCATGGTTCATGTCGGTCACTTTCCCTCTGTTTTATCATAANGTGCTTCAGGGCGACTATCAGCAATATGTCGGCGGGGTTTATCANGCCACAGAGATGTTTAATTTTCTGGGCGAGATGGATGACCTTACGGACGGATCGAAAAATACGGCTCAGGTAAAGGTGGGNTGGGTACGTCTTTCGGCATGGCTGCCGTGGATGGAAATGCAGGGCCGGGAAGGCAAGCTCTATACCCATGCCTCGGGCAAAAAAATCACGGGTTTTGACGCGTTACCCGAAGTATTAAAGACCTATATCACCACAAAAAATCCGCTGTATAAAGNGCCACCCGCGGGGGATGATCGGCGCAAGAATGAAACAAGCTGGACNTATTTTAAAAAGAAAGTGAAAGGCGGACGATTGCCTTTTGGCGGTCNAAAATAAGATGCCTTCCGTGACCCTGTTTGAGAAATTATGGCAGCGGCATATTGTCGCTGAAACGGGGAAGAACACGGCATTGCTCTATATCGACCGTATTTTCCTCCATGAACGNACNGGNTCAATTGCGTTGAAGGGGCTGACCGANAANAACCGCNCNNTTCGTCACCCGCAAAGCGTATTCTGTACCATAGATCATATCGTCGATACTCTGCCGGGGCGGACGGATGAGACGCGGGTACCGGGCGGTAAGGACTTCATCCAAAGTACCAGAAAATCNGCCCTTGCAGCGGGAATTACACTTTTTGATATTGATGATCCGGGGCATGGGATCGTTCATGTGATCTCACCGGAACAGGGCATTGTCCTGCCCGGACTGACCCTAATTTGCCCGGACAGTCATACTTGTAGTCAGGGGGCCTTCGGGGCGTTGGCTTTTGGCGTTGGCTCGACAGAGGCTGAACATGCCATGGCGACAAACACGCTGCGGGTGGAAAGGCCCAAGACCATGCAGGTCGCCTTTGAGGGGCAATTGAGGGCAGGGGTCACGGCCAAGGATATGGTCCTTTATCTGATCGGAAAATATACGGCGGCGGGGGGCAGCGGTTATGCAGTGGAGTTTTCTGGGACTGCGGTGACGGACCTTGATATGGAAGCCCGCATGACGCTGTGTAATATGGCGGTGGAATTTGGAGCTTTCACGGGCATCATTGCCCCCGATGACAAGACTTTTAAGTATCTTAAAGGCCGCCCTTACGCGCCGAAGGGCGATGTTTGGCAACAGGCCTTGAAAGATTGGCAGGATTTAAAGAGCGATGAAAAAGCAATCTTTGACAAGAAAATTTTGATCGCCGCAGAGGATGTCCGGCCTATGATTACGTGGGGAACCAGCCCCGGACAAGCCATGGCCATCGACGGAAAAGTACCGGACCCGTCACAGATAAAAGATCGGCATCAACGGACAGCGGCGGAAAAAGCCCTTACCTATATGGATATTACGCCGGGCAGTCATATTACGGACTTGAGCATAGGGGCCGCATTCATTGGTTCCTGCACCAATAGCCGACTTTCGGACCTCAGGAAAGCGGCGGCTATATTGAAAGGGCGAAAAGTGGCCGACGGGGTGAAGGCGATCTGTGTGCCGGGGTCTGCCCAAGTGAAACGACAGGCGGAGGCCGAAGGAATGTCC
>JAESPY010000039.1 GCA_016765435.1 Emcibacter sp. | reverse complement strand
AATGTGTCATCTATATGGGGGAGAAGGACATCGAACGCCAGAAACCAAATGTCTTCCGTATGAAATTGCTCGGCGCGGAAGTGAGGCCGGTGACCTGTGGNTCCCANAGCCTGAAAGATGCCATGAATGAAGCCATGCGCGATTGGGTGGCCCATGTGGACGATACCTTCTATATCATCGGCACCGCCGCTGGCCCCCATCCCTACCCGGAACTGGTGCGCGATTTTCAATGTGTCATCGGTCAGGAAACCCGTGAACAGATCATGGCCAAGGAAGGCCGCCTGCCCGACAGTCTGGTGGCCTGTGTCGGCGGAGGGTCCAATGCCATCGGCCTGTTCCATCCGTTTCTGGATGAAGATATTCCCATGTATGGGGTCGAAGCCGCCGGACATGGTATTGATACGGACAAGCATGCTGCCTCCCTCACCGGAGGACGACCGGGCGTTCTGCACGGCAACCGCACTTATCTGCTCATGGACGAAGACGGGCAGATTGAGGAAGCCCATTCCATCTCGGCGGGTCTTGATTATCCGGGCATCGGACCGGAGCATAGCTGGCTCCATGAAACGGGACGGGTTAAATATGTGCCGATCACCGACAAACAAGCTCTGGAAGCCTTTCAGCTCTGCACGCAACTGGAGGGCATCATCCCCGCACTGGAAAGCGCCCATGCCATCGCCTATGTCATGCAACTTGCCCCGACCCTGCCCAAAGATCATCTTATGGTGATGAATTTAAGCGGCCGCGGCGACAAAGATATTTTCACGGTTGCCCAAGCCTTGGGAATGGAGATTTAACATGGCCCTGACACGCATAGAACAAAGATTTTCCGCCCTGAAAAAAGAAGGCCGTGCCGCCCTCATCACCTTTACCACAGCAGGCGACCCGGATTACGACACCGCTCTTGATATCCTGAAAGGCCTGCCTGCGGCCGGGGCCGATATTATCGAGCTAGGCATGCCCTTTTCCGATCCCATGGCCGATGGCCCGGCCATACAAGCCGCCAGCATCCGCGCCCTTAAAGGCAAGATGACCAGCCATAAGACATTACAGATGGTCCGGGAATTCAGGAAGGATGATCAAACAACGCCAATTATCCTGATGGGCTATTATAATCCAATCTATATTTACGGCGTGGATAAATTTCTCGACGATGCGCTTGATGCCGGAGTTGACGGGCTGATCATCGTTGACCTGCCGCCGGAAGAAGATAATGAACTGGCCATTCCCGCCAAAGCAAAAGGCATGGCCTGCATCCATCTGGCGACCCCGACCAGCAACGAAGCCCGTCTGGATCACATTCTGAGGAATGCTTCCGGCTTCCTTTATTATGTCTCCATCACGGGTGTTACCGGAACACAGGAACCGGACCTTGGCCCGGTGAAGACCGCCGTTGAGATGATTCGCCGTCAGACCGCCCTGCCCGTTGCGGTTGGCTTTGGCATTAAAACCCCGGAAAATGTCAGGGCTTTCGCTGAATTTGCCGATGCTGTGGTTGTCGGTTCGGCAATTGTTAACATTATTACCGATAATATAGATCAAGAAGGACTTGCAAATCCTGAACTAAAGCGTAGAGTTCTGGACTTTGTTGGAACACTTAAACTGTAGAATGGGTGAAGCATGAACTGGATTACCAATTTCGTCCGGCCTAAAATTCAGGCGGTTCTTGAAAAGAAAAAAGAAACCCCCGATAACCTGTGGCATAAATGCAGTGGCTGTGGCCAGTTGCTCTATTTAAAAGATTATCTGGAAGTGCAGTCCGTCTGCCCTAATTGTGGTTTCCATGGTCGCATTGAGCCCAAAACCCGCTTTAAACATCTGTTTAACGATGGTAAATATGCGCAGATTGATTTACCAAAACCTACTCACGATCCTCTGAAATTCAAAGATCAGAAAAAATATGTCGACCGTCTGAAAGCCGCCCGTTCCAAGGGCGATGCTGATGACGCCATATCCGTAGGTTATGGTCAAATCGGTAATATCAATGCGGTTATTGCCGTGCAAAACTTCATGTTCATGGGCGGGTCCATGGGCATGGGTGTCGGCAACGGCATCATTGCCGCAGCAGAACATGCGGTGGCGAAAAAAGCCCCCCTAGTTCTATTCACAGCGGCGGGCGGCGCGCGTATGCAGGAAGGCATCCTGTCGCTTATGCAAATGCCCCGGACCACGGTTGCGGTTGAAATGGTCAAGGACGCGGGACTGCCCTATATCGTGGTGCTAACCGATCCAACCACGGGCGGTGTCACAGCCTCCTATGCTATGCTGGGCGATATCCAGATTGCCGAACCCAATGCGCTGATCTGTTTTGCCGGACCGCGCGTCATCAAAGACACCATCCGCGAAGAACTGCCCGAAGGATTTCAACGGTCCGAATATCTGTTTGAACATGGCATGGTTGATATGATCGTCCACCGTCATGACATGCGCAGCAAGCTGATACAATTGCTTGGCCTGTTGATGAAACAACCCAAAGCAGCCTAAGATGCCAAAGATAACGGGACGCTCCGATAAAGTTCTGGAGCGTCTCTATAAGCTCCATCCGAAGAAAATTGACCTCAGTCTGGGCCGCATGGAAGAACTGCTGGCAAAGATGGGCCATCCAGAACGCAAACTTCCCCCCGTCATTCATGTGGCGGGCACCAATGGCAAGGGCTCAACTGTCGCCTATCTGCGGGCGATACTAGAGGCGGCGGGCCTGCGCGTTCATGTTTATAATTCCCCCCATCTGGTGCGCTTTGCCGAACGCATTCGTCTGGCCGGAAAACTAATCGACGAAGACCGGTTGCTGGCCTGTCTTCTGGATTGTGAGAAGATCAACGGCGACACCCCGATCACCTATTTCGAGATCACCACCGCCATCGCCTTTCGGGCCTTTGCCGATTGTCCTGCCGATGTNNTNNTGTTGGANGTCGGNCTTGGCGGACGGCTGGATGCCACCAATATGATTNAACAGCCCCTGTCCACGNTCATCACGCCANTATCCGTGGACCATGAGCAATTTCTCGGCAGCGACCTTGGCGGCATTGCCCATGAGAAAGCCGGAATTGCCAAAAATAATGTGCCGCTGATTTTNGCNCCGCAAATGCCCCCGGCCAAAGATGCCATTCTGGCCCAAGCCCACANATCAGGCGCNNTGCCCGTTGGCCCGGATAGCTGGTCCGTTTGGAAGACCGNAAAAGGNTTNATATATCAGGACACCAATGGCCGNCTNTCCNTGCCNCTCCCGGCCCTTCATGGCCCTCACCANATTGACAATGCGGGNCTGGCNATTGCNTGTCTGCGTCATCAGGCCAGATTCAAAATCANCCCAAAGCATATGGCCAAGGGNATCACCAGCNCAANNTGGCCNGCCCGGCTTCAGGATATNACCGANAGCCCTTACGGACGATTGNTNCCCACAGGCAGTTCACTCTGGCTCGACGGCGGTCATAATCCGGCNGCNGGACAAATTCTGNNNGATTATTTTTCCAGCCCCGACCCGCGNCCGCTCTATCTGATCTGTGGCATGATGGCGGGTAAGGACAGCCGGGGTTTCCTGAAACCGCTNAAACCNCATGTGACAAAAGTTTACGGCATNAAGGTCATGGGNGAAGACAGCCANAGCGCNGANAANATGGCCGCNATGGCTCAAGAGGANGCCATGGACGCGCAAAGCAGCCCCTCGNCNNAGGANGCCCTTCAGGAAATTTNCCGNNNCNCAGAGNGCAAGNCTGTCCGGGTATTNATCTGTGGGTCTTTATATCTCGCGGGTCATATTTTGGCNGNAAATGATTTNCTGCCCGATTAAGCAAAAAAACGCGATCCGAAGACCGCGTTTCCAAATTTTCCAGCAAAAATAAAATTAGCTGTTTTCTTTAATCCAGCTTTCAAGGTCAGACTTGGAACATAGCCCTACCTTCATGGCTGCCACTTCGCCGCCCTTGAACAACAGCATGGTCGGGATGCTGCGCACACCATAGCTGGTTGGAGAATTCGGATTTTCATCAATATTCACTTTGGCAATGGTCACGCTGTCGGCCATTTCACTTGAAATCTGATCCAGAATCGGTGCGATCTGTTTACAGGGGCCACACCATTCCGCCCAAAAGTCCACCAATACCGGCTTGTCGGCATTCAATACTTTTTCCTGAAATTCATCATCTGTGACTGCAATTATGCTCATTGTCCAAAAATCCTTGTTTAAAATAAATCATCTGCCCAAATGTAGGAAGCCATCAACCGTCCGTCAAGAGAAACCACCGAACAAATATTTGTGATCAGAATTTCACCTGTTCCAAAAGAGCGTCCGGCAGTTCCATCAGTTGGGCGACATCGGTCCATAACAGCAAACATTTAACGGCCTTATCCGGGTATATATCCGACAATACCGCCCGATAAGCCGCCATCTGACGCATATAAAGGCGGGACACATGCGCACTGTCACGAGGCGGCGGGCGGTTGGTTTTATAATCAACAATTAAAATTTCCCGCTCCAGAACGATCAATCTATCCACCTGTCCCGATACTGGTGTGGTTCCGGCCAGCCCAACGATGGAAACTTCCGCCCGACTCTGTTGCGAAAACACCTGTGCAAAATCCGGCGCCGTCAGAATGTCGGTGATTTGCACCGCGATCTGATCCACATCCAGAGGCAACAGACCATGCGCGGACTGACCAAGGAATTGCCGGGCTGCCTGCTCGCGGC
>JAESPY010000038.1 GCA_016765435.1 Emcibacter sp. | reverse complement strand
AAGCTGCTAGCCGGGGCGGTGCGCGGGGCATATCAGGATTTCCTTGCCCGCGACCGGCACCCGGCGCTGGTGCTGTTTTTGGAAATCGACCCCGGGCAGGTGGATGTCAATGTCCACCCGGCCAAAGCGGAGGTTCGCTTTCAGGACAGCGGCCATGTGCGGGGTCTTATTGTTGGTTCGTTGAAGCGTGCCTTGGCAGAGGCCGGGCATCGGGCCTCAACCACAGTGGCTGGCGCCGCATTGGGGGCTTTTCAGTCGGCGGGAAATAGCCCGTCTTTACCGCAATATTCGGGTCGCCCTCTGGGCGGCAGGACGTCATTCCCCACCTCGCCGACAGCCTATGGTATGGGTCTTGGGGACCGTTCACTTGATTTTCAAAGACCGTTGGCCGAGGGATTTGCCCCGCCCGTGGCACGGGTGGACCAAGTGGCAGAGCTTGCTGAAGATATTTCGGAACATCCGCTGGGCGCGGCGCGGGGGCAGCTCCATGAGACCTATATTATCTCTCAGACGAAAGACGGTATTATCATTGTGGATCAACATGCCGCCCATGAGAGGCTGGTCTATGAACGCATGAAAGACCATTTGATTGCCGGGGAGGTGCCGCGGCAGGTGCTATTGATCCCGGAAGTCGTTGAGCTGGAACAGGATGCTATTGACCGTTTGATGACCCGCAGTGATGAATTGAAAGATATGGGATTATATCTTGAGGGATTTGGCGAGGGGGCTGTGGTGGTTCGTGAAGTTCCGGCATTGCTCGGCGATACGGACATCAAAGGGTTGGTTCGGGATATGGCCGATGAGATGATGGAACTGGATCAGGCCTTGTCCTTAAAAGAACGCCTGGAAGAGGTCTGTTCTACCATGGCCTGTCACGGCAGCGTACGGGCAGGGCGGCGGCTTAATGTTACGGAAATGAATGCGCTATTGCGGGAAATGGAACAAACACCCCATTCCGGGCAATGCAATCATGGTCGCCCCACCTATGTGGAATTGAAATTGTCGGATATTGAAAAGCTATTTGGTCGACGGTAAGTCAGGTCCGTGTCATTTTTAGCTTCAGCCAACACTGACTTTGGGCGGGTGATATTCCTTTAATTCGTCAATGGCGATATTCAGGTGAAGCCTGACAAGGTCCAGTTTGGCGGATTTGGCTTCCCGACAAAGATAGCTCAGGGTGTTGATCATACCATCATATTCATATTCCATCGCCGCCACATACTGTTCTGGAGTATAGTTAATTTTCTTCAGATTCATATGGATCACCTCTACTATGTTAATACTACTAATGCGTGTGCATTAACCATACATAGCAAACTATAAGAGGAAAGAAAAGATAATATTTAATATTCGCCTATGGGTTATTTCTTATCAGAAAAGAAAAACGGGACTCGCCATAGGTTTTCTCTTTAGTAACTTTAAGAAAATCAGGTATTATCAATTCGTTAGAGGATGAATATTCAATAACAATGATGACATCATCAGAAAGATAATCATTCTTTTCCAAGACGGATATTGTTTCACTTATAACGTCAAGGTTGTAAGGTGGATCCAGAAAAACAACGTCATACCGAATGCGAGATGGCGGAAGTTTTGGGGATGATATGCATTTTATAGTTGTTTTTTCTTGGGCCTTCAACAGGGCAACATTCTTTTTGACCAGCGAAAGAGATTTTCGGTCNTTGTCAAANAANGTNACNTGGGCNGCCCCGCGCGANAGGGCTTCCAGTCCCAAGGCNCCGGTNCCGGCAAAGACATCCAGAACATTGGCNCCCGTAAGCTCGACGGGAGAATGGCTCAGGATATTAAAGATGGTTTCCCGCATACGGTCNCTGGTGGGCCGAATATTTTTATCGGCGGGTGTGGCGAGTTTNCGTCCCCGATGATCGCCGCCGATGATTCTCATTTNCGGCCCGGTTTTTTAGGATTTCTTTGCGACCGTNNGGGGGCTTCGGTGCGTTTGTCTGACTCTTCGCCCCGTCTTGGGTCGGTTCTTTTTTTGTTCAGTCGCCGTTGATTGGTTTTGGGTTTGGCCTTGGCCCATCCGGCCCGTTGTTTGGCGGTNCGNGCTTTTGGCTCACCCGTGTCCGGGATGTTGGCGGCGATGCCTTTGTCTTTGAAAAATTCAGCACAATGGGTAAGCATTTCCTTGGCGGTGACTTCTTCGATACCGCCCCGCGCCATCTCTNCCAGTTCAAAGGGACCGTAAGACAGGCGAATCAGTCGGGTGACCNGCAATCCGATATATTCCAGAAGCTTNCGCACCTCGCGNTTCTTGCCTTCNGTGATGGCNATGGTCAGCCAGATATTGGATTTGTCCCGGTTTTCATTGATGTTGATTCGGACCCCCCGGTATTTCACATCCTCGAGGGTGATGCCGCGCCTGATTTCGTCGACTTTTTCCCGATCGAAATAGCCATGACAACGCACTTTATAAGTTCTGATCCAGCCCGTGGAGGGCAATTCCAGCCAGCGGGCCAGTTCCCCGTCATTGGTCAGCAGCAACAGACCTTCGGTGTTCAGATCAAGCCGCCCGACCGATAGCACACGTGGCATATTCTCAGGCATAGCCTCAAATACAGTGGGTCTGCCTTCGGGATCATAATAGGTGGTCATGCGTCCAGCGGGTTTATGATATTTCCATATTTTGGTCGGCTCCGGCGGTTTGACCACCATGCCGTCCACGGTAATGCCCTCAACGGAAGTTATCAGGGTGGCGGGGGTGGAGATCACCTGTCCATCCTGTTTCACCATGCCGGCTTCGATCATGCGTTCCACTGCCCGGCGTGAGCCAACACCGGCACGGGCCAGCATTTTGGCTATCCGTTCACCTTTGGCGGGAGTGGTTATCTGGTCTGGGGTCGCCGCAGGGGGCGTTTTCTTATCATCGGTCATTTGTACAATTCGGGTTGTAAGTTTATCAAATATGATGCAATACAAGAAATTATGACATTTTCCAATGATTATATGAATATGGCTCTTGAAGAAGCTCTCGCCGCAGAGGCGCGGGACGAGGTTCCCGTGGGNGCGGTCATNGTNCATGGCCCCACGGGCAAGGTGATTGCGCGGGCCTCTAACCGGGTGATCGAAGCCCGTGACCCGTCCGCCCATGCGGAAGTTCTGGCCATTCGGGCGGCGTGTCAAAATCTGGATAGTGAGCGTTTGGTGGACTGTGATCTCTATGTGACGTTGGANCCATGCCCCATGTGCGCCCAATTGATCTCCTTTGCCCGAATTCGGCGGCTGTATTTTGCTGCCGATGATGAAAAGGGCGGCGGGGTGGAAAATGGCCCGCGTGTGCTGCANTCCACAAGCTGTCATCACAGGCCGGAGATCTACGGNGGTATCAGAGCCAGCGCCGCNTCNAAGATATTANAAGATTTTTTCCGCAAGCGGCGATAATACAAACGGCGATAATAATTGTCTGTTGGCTTAAACCTGTTTTTTAGGTAAGCTATCCCTATGGATGATATCATATTAAAGGCACAAGACTCGGTTGCGACGTTATGGCTCTGGTTNGAGGANACGTTTCTGTCCTATCAGACCGTGGCGGAGCTTGGGATTATTCTGGTGACATGGGGGATCAGTCTGGGCNTTGTCCGGNTGGCGCGTTTNTTGTTGCCCCACNGNCTGGACAGGTTTGCTCTTTATCAGCGATTGCGGCCACAGCTTTCCCCGCTTTATGATCTTATTGTGTGGGTCTGTTTGATCCTGATTGCCAAGGCGGTGGCTGACCAGCAAGAGATAGCCTCTTATGCCTTTAACATTGCTGCCAGTCTTATCTTTGCGTGGATTGTCATTCGTCTGGTAACGGGNGTGATTGAAAGCCGGGAATTTGCCCGACTGATCCGGTCTTTTGCCTGGTTTCTCGCGGCATTGAATATTTTTGGCTGGCTTTCTCCGCTGATAGAATTTCTGGATGGGATTACTTTTTCTCTGGGGCGGGGAGAGGTCAGTATATTTGGAGTTATAACAGGCATCTTGACCCTGATGCTTCTGGTGTGGCTGGCGTTGTTCGTCACCAATTTCCTGGAAGACTGGCTGCGTAAGGTTCCGGCGGTAAATCCATCGGCTAGGGTTCTCCTGTCTAAAATCGCCCGNATTGTNNTGATNGCCTCGGCTTTTCTCTTTGCGGTGTCCAGCGTCGGTATTGACCTTACGGTATTTGCGGTCTTTGGCGGCGCCATCGGTGTNGGCCTTGGTTTTGGTCTGCAAAAGGTGGTGTCCAATTTTGTNAGCGGCGTGATCCTGCTCATGGATCGATCGATCAAGCCGGGCGATGTGGTGGAGATTTCCGGCACCTATGGCCGGATTAACAAGCTGGCCGGGAGGTATACCTCTGTCATATCCCGGGACGGACGGGAACATCTTATTCCAAATGAGGATATGGTGACGCAGACGGTGATTAACTGGACCTTTTCCCACCGTNTGGTGCGGCGGCATATTCCGGTGGGCATTTCCTATAAAAGCGATGTGGACCTTGCCATGAAGTTAATGATCGAGGCCGCAGACGAGGTGTCACGGGTTCTGGATGATCCCACGCCACGGGTTTTGATTAAAGGCTTTGGCGACAGTGCCATTGATCTGGAGCTGCGCATGTGGATACGGGATGCCAAGAACGGCGTGTCCAATGTGGCCAGCGAGGTCTATTATAAAATCTGGCAGAAATTTAATGCACAGGGGGTTGAATTCCCTTATCCCCAGCGGGATATCCATATTGTGACGGGGAAAAAGTCGGATTTACTGCCGGAATAGCGGTTATTTATCTTTGCGTATTTCCGAAAAGGCTTTCTGAATGAAGTTTCTCAGATTGCTGAGGTTATGGGCGGCATCTTCGAAATGCTCCTCCATATGATCAATCTCATCATGCTGTTTGTCCAGCTTGCGCTTTGCCATCTCATGGGTAAGGTCGTCCAGAATTTCCCGAGTTTCCTTGATCAGTTTTTTCAGTTTCTTGTGAGAAAGAGAGGATAAATCTTCGTTTTCCATCATAGTCTCCTTACGCGATGAGTTGATATATAAAGACCATCAGGCCGGGGATAACGAAAAACACGCCAATCATATATAGGAGCGCGAATATTTTTCGTTCGGCGGCAATGCGGGCCATCCACATGGCGCCACGCAGCGGTATATTACGCAGGGTTTTGATACCATAAATCAAAAGCACAGCGCTGGAATTATAAATAAGATGCACCAGTGCGATCTGAAGCGCGAGAATGGCCGTGGGGCCGGATATGGCCGTGGCTGCCAAAAGCGCCGTGATGGTTGTGCCGATGTTGGCCCCCAGTGTGAAGGGGTAAATCTGTTTCAATTTAAATATGCCGCTGCCTGCCAAGGGGACCATC
>JAESPY010000037.1 GCA_016765435.1 Emcibacter sp. | reverse complement strand
GAAAATGGCGGTCAGTGTTCCCCGCGCCTTTAACCGACCAAAGAAAAAGACTCTCTATCGTCTGGCACCGGACCTGCCGCAAAAACTTACCGAAGGCCGCCGCGCCGTGGTTGAGGCCGCCATCCAAGACATGCCGCTGGCCATAAAAGACTGGGCCGAAATGGCCGCCGTCGGTGAAGGCGTCGTACGCGGTATGATCAAGGCCGCACAGATGATTCCGGTAGAAGTGATGGGCGACAGCCCCTATCCAGCCCCGGACGCAGAGCTTATCGGCCCCACCCTGTCTGCCGAACAGCATAAAGCCGCCGTCCATATGCAGGAAATGGTCGCCACCAACAGCTTCAAGACAGTGTTACTGGAAGGAATCACCGGGTCCGGCAAGACGGAGGTTTATTTTGAAGCCATTGCCGAGGCCTTGAAAACACCGGGGGGCCAAATTCTGGTACTGGTGCCGGAAATTGCCCTGACCGCCCAATGGCTAGAACGGTTCGAGGTCCGATTCGGCACAGCCCCCGTGGTCTGGCATTCGGAATTGACCCCGGCCCAGCGGCGACGGGCTTGGTGGGCCATCATCAATCCACAACCAAAAGACCGGGCACGGGTAGTAGTCGGGGCGCGGTCTGCTCTGTTCCTGCCGTTTCAGGATTTAAAACTGATTGTCGTCGATGAAGAACATTCCGGCACCTTTAAACAAGAAGACGGCGTGATATATCATGGCCGGGATATGGCGGTCGTTCGCGCTCTGCAATCCAAATGCCCGGTGGTTCTGGCCTCTGCCACGCCGTCACTGGAAACCATATTGAATGCCGAATCGGGTAAATATGACTGGCTTTATCTTGGCGAACGTCACGGCACCGCTGTCCTGCCCGATATGAACGCCATTGATCTGCGCGTCGAGAAACTGGCCCCCGGCACATGGCTATCCCCCCCCCTGCGTGAGGCCCTGACCAAAAATCTTGCCCGCAAGGAACAGTCGCTGCTGTATCTGAACCGCCGAGGCTACGCACCGCTGACCCTGTGCCGGACCTGTGGCCACCGTATGGAATGTCCCCATTGTTCCGCATGGCTGGTGGAACATCGCAAGGGCGACAGGCTGACCTGTCATCATTGTGGCTTTTCCCGGCCCACACCAAAAATTTGCCCGGAATGTGACAAAGAGGACAGCATGGTCGCCTGTGGACCGGGCGTTGAACGGGTGGCCGAAGAAACACAAGAATTATTTCCCGATGCCCGAATCGCGGTCATGGCCAGTGATGAAATATCCTCCCCTGCTGAAATGCGCGAGATGATCGCCGCCATCGAACGCCATGAGATTGATATCATCATTGGCACCCAGATTGTCACCAAGGGCTATCATTTCCCCATGCTGACCCTTGTCGGCGTNGTNGATGCGGACCTTGGNCTNGGCGGNGGCGANCCGCGNGCGGCGGAACGCACATGGCAACAATTGGAACAGGTGGCGGGNCGGGCCGGACGGGCNGAAAGACCGGGACAAGTGCTGTTCCAGACCTATGCNCCAGANCATCCGGTGATGCAGGCNCTNCTGTCNGGNGACGGGCANGCGTTCCTNGANCAGGAAGCCCATGCCAGAGAAGAACAAAACCTGCCGCCCTTTGGCAAGCTGGCGGCGATCATCGTTTCGGGCGCAGACTTTAACGCCGTGGCCAAAACCGCCCGGCGGCTGGTGGGGTTTGCCCCAAAAGATGGACAGCTCACCGTCCTTGGACCTGTCCCGGCCCCCATGTCTTTCCTGCGCGGCAAGCATCGTTTCCGGCTGTTGATCAAGGCGGACAAGAAAGTCAAACTGCAAAAAATCATGGGCCAATGGCTGTCGAGCTGCCCGTTGGAACGCGGAGTGAGCCTACAGGTTGATATTGATCCCTATAGTTTCCTTTAGAGGTTAAAATGCCGGAACAGATATTCGATTGTATGGATTCGACCCAACAGGCCAGCGTCTTTGATCTGATCCATGTTAAAATACCGCGCCATATGAGGGGTCGTCTTCCCAACAATTGACGTCAAACTATCCGGCAAAGTCAAATGCCCCATCCTGTGCTGAATAGCATAGCTGTAACGGCGTAGACACGTTGGCCGATAATAGGTCAGTATATTCTTAAACCGAACTTTTCCGGGAACCGGCTCATCAAAAGCATAGCCATAGTCGGACTGATAGGCGGCGAGTTCCGGGCTGATTCTTTTGATCAATGCCGCCTGAAAACCCCCGTGATTCTTATATGCAAGGGGAATGGTTAGCGCTTTTTTGATCGTCTGATAAGACACGAACGGCGTCAAATATGACCCCANNCGCGTATTNTTGCCATTATCCCGGCTGGTCCAATAGCGCANCCGNAACGCAGGNTAAGCATATTCCACCTGTCCCCGNCTCANNCGNTCCGAAGAAACCCCNAGCGCNGTTTTAATCTTGNCATGAAGCGCGTCCCGATACGCNCCTTCGTTAAATTCCGGCCCGCATATAGCCGTTGTATAGCGGGAATAAAAGCTGTTGATCAGGTCTGTGATGGTAAANTTNCCATCCGGCAGATAAAAGAAATTGCGGAAAATCTCCCCGCCGCCGCCGTTGAAAATCATATGATCATGGTTAGCGCGCGCCCGTCGAGTGTCCATATTGGCCCCAAAATCAAAAATACTCTCGCCCGGAACCCCATCCAAGGCATAAAAATTATCCCGGATAATCTCAGGGTAAGCCTCCGGGGTGGGAACGGGATGGCTGGCTTTATTGATATGCTGCAACGGAAAACCTTCTCCGCTGGCAATGGTGCGGGCCACAGTCACATCAGGGCTGTTGTCCGGGCCATAAACATATACCTGTGGCGCACTCCCGCTCTCTTCCAGCAGAGCCAGCATCAGCCGCGAATCATAGCCCCCAGACAAGGCCGTGCGAATCCGGTTGCCGAATTTTTCTGAAACTGGCCGAACAATATCCCTGAGCAGATCGGCGGTCTCCGCCACCAGATCATCCTGAGAGGTCGCAGAGGGCTGAAAATCAAATTGCAGGATTTTGTCATGGCCCACCGGACCATCCGGCGTAAATTCAAAATTCTTCAGGCTATCCAGACTGTTAACTTCCCGAAAAACCGTATCCGTGCCGTAAGTCGTCTCCTGAAAAGCATATTCATAAATCGCCTGACCGTTCGGCGATAATCTGGCGGTGGCCGTGGCGGTCGCGAGGAAAGACGAGGACCAAAAGCTCTGCTCACCATTCTGATAGACCCGATTCCCTCCCAAAGGATCGGTCAGAAGATACAGACGATCCTTTTTCCTTAAGATAACCGTGAAAATGCCGTTGAAATCTTCCGGCCGATAATCATCGGGAGAATAATCATCCAGTAATAGAATCAGGGCGGCTTCACCCATGCGGCCTTTATAGATAAGAGTACCCGATGAGCCGCAAAAGTCCCCGTGATTATTGCGGACCAGATTCTGTATTGGCGACAGTTGTTTAGGGAAAAACTGGACAATATAAGGCCCCTGCTCCACAAGAATCGGCTTTTCCGATCCTTGGATAGCAAGACAGGCCAGCGCGGCCTTGATTCTAGCCTCTGACAATTTGTCTTTATGATAAAGGATAAAATCCCCCATTTATGCCTTCCCTTTTACCAAAAAACCGATATATTTCTTTCGCGCGCCTCTAAATATGGGCAAAAAAAATCAAGTTACCCATTTGCTGTCTTGAAGTATGCAGATCACTGTGCTAGGTATCGCCAACAAATAAATATTTAGTCCGTTTATACTGTGTTTTTCAAATCGAAACAGGTAAAAATGGCATGAGATTAAAACTAATTCGAGGAAGATTGCGTTGTCATCTGAAATGACTTCAAATATTGTTTCTGAAAACCTGACGATTACAGGACTTGCTGGCCGTTATGCCATCGCTCTGTTTGATTTGGGAAAAGAAGCAAATACGCTGGACAAGGTTGCGCAGGATATTGCCACTCTTTCCGCGTTACTTGAGACAAGTGCAGACCTTAGAGGCCTGACCTTAAATCCCATTTTCTCCTCTGATGAAAAAAGTCGGGCCATGGCCGCCGTAATTGCCGCCGCCAAGCTTGACAAGCTGGTCAGTAACTTTGTCGGTGTGGTGGCAAATAATCGCCGTCTGGACCAACTGGAAAATATTATCTCGGAATTCAACAGAATCCTTGCTCACCATAATGGTGAAGTGAGCGCTTCTGTCGTCACAGCTCACAAGTTGACAAAAGCTCAACTTGATGCGCTGAAAGCTAAACTTAAATCAATGGTCGGCAGTGATGTGAATGTGGACACGGATGAAGACGAAGGCCTCCTTGGAGGTATGATCGTCAAAATCGGTTCCCGCATGATCGACAGTTCGCTGAAGACTAAACTCGCTAATCTTGAAGAATCAATGAAAGAGGTTGGATAATGGACATCCGTGCAGCGGAAATATCTAAGATCCTGAAAGAGCAAATTGCCAATTTTGGTGAAGATGCTGAAGTTTCAGAAGTTGGCAAAGTTCTGTCAGTCGGTGACGGCATCGCCCGTATTTACGGTCTTGATAATGTTCAGGCCGGTGAAATGGTGGAATTTCCCGGTAAGGTTATGGGCATGGCGCTTAACCTTGAAGCTGACAATGTAGGGGTCGTGATTTTCGGATCTGACCGCGACATTAAAGAAGGCGATACCGTTAAACGTACCGGCAGCATCGTGGACGTTCCCGTGGGCCGTGGCCTGCTCGGACGCGTTGTTGACGCATTGGGCAACCCCATTGACGGCAAAGGCCCGCTCACAGACGTTACCCGGACCCGTGTTGAGGTGAAAGCCCCCGGCATTATCCCGCGGAAATCTGTGCATGAGCCAGTACAAACCGGTCTTAAAGCCATCGACAGTCTGGTGCCCATCGGGCATGGCCAGCGTGAATTGATCATTGGCGATCGTCAAACCGGCAAAACCGCCGTGGCGATTGATACTTTCCTTAACCAGAAAGAAATCAATTCCGGTGACGACGAAAGCAAAAAACTTTATTGTATCTATGTTGCGATTGGACAAAAACGTTCCACCGTGGCTCAGATCGTGAAAGCTCTGGAAGAACGTGGCGCCATGGAATATTCCATCGTTGTTGCCGCAACCGCTTCCGAGCCTGCTCCCCTACAGTTCCTGGCACCTTATACCGGAACAGCAATGGGTGAATTTTTCCGTGACGGCGGCATGCATGCCCTGATCGTTCATGACGATCTGTCCAAACAGGCCGTTGCTTTCCGTCAGATGTCCTTGTTGCTGCGGCGTCCTCCGGGCCGTGAAGCTTATCCCGGCGACGTTTTCTATCTGCATTCCCGTCTGCTCGAACGTGCGGCGAAAATGAATGAAGATAATGGCAGTGGTTCCCTGACGGCGTTGCCGATCATTGAAACACAGGCCGGTGACGTCTCCGCCTATATTCCGACCAATGTGATTTCCATCACTGATGGTCAGATCTTCCTTGAAACAGAACTTTTCTATCAAGGTATTCGTCCGGCAATTAATGTTGGTTTGTCCGTATCCCGTGTGGGATCAGCGGCCCAGACCAAAGCCATGAAACAGGTATCCGGTTCCATTAAACTGGAATTGGCCCAATATCGTGAAATGGCTGCTTTTGCCCAGTTTGGTTCCGACCTTGATGCCTCAACTCAGCAATTGCTGAACCGTGGCGCACGTTTGACGGAACTGCTGAAACAGGCGCAATATTCACCAATGTCTGTGGCAGAACAGGTTGTTTCTATCTATTCCGGTGTGAATGGCTATCTTGATAAAATCGAGGTATCTGACATTGGCCGTTTCGAAGAAACCCTGATTGCGGAAATGCATTCCAAGCATAAGGCTGTTCTGGATACCATCAACAGTGAAGAAAAGATCTCTGATGAGACCGGCTCCAAACTGAAAGATATCCTCAGCAATCTTGTGAAGAATTTTGTCTAAGTAATTTTTAGGACCAAGTCAGTATGGCTAACCTTAAAGACCTCAGAAACCGGATCACAAGCGTGCAGTCCACGCAGAAGATCACAAAAGCTATGAAGATGGTGGCAGCGTCAAAGCTGCGCCGGGCACAGGAAGCTGCCGAGGCCGCACGGCCTTATGCGGAACGTATGGAAAATGTTCTGGCGTCTTTGGCGTCAAGCATGGTCGGACAAATCGGCGGGCCAAAACTGCTCGCCGGAACCGGCAGTACCCAGGTTCAGCTGGTGGTTGTTGCCACATCCGAACGTGGCCTTTGCGGTGGTTTCAATACCAATATCATTAAAGGTGCCCGCGCGAAAATCGCCAGCTTGATTGCCGAAGGAAAAGACGTGAAAATCGTCACCATCGGTAAAAAAGGCGCGGCGTCTCTGAAACGGGATTATCGCAGTCGGATCATCAAACATTTTGATATGACTCATGTGAAACGTTTGGCCTATAGCGATGCGGGACCGATCACAGATTATCTTCTGGCGTCTTATGAAGCCGGTGAATTTGATGTATGTACGCTGTTTTACGCCAAATTCCAGTCCGCTTTGACCCAGATTGTCACCGCACAACAGATGATCCCCGCCTCCTATGATGAGAATAACGTGGTTGATCTTGGCGGCGCGGCTTATGATTATGAGCCCGACGAAACAGAAATTCTGGAAGAACTTCTGCCGCGTAACGTTGGCGTTCAGCTCTTTCGGGCCTTGTTGGAAAATGCCGCCAGTGAGCAGGGATCGCGTATGACCGCTATGGACAGTGCGACCCGTAATGCTGGTGATATGATTGACAGCCTGCGGACGACTTATAACCGGACCCGTCAGTCCGTGATTACGAATGAGTTGATTGAAATTATTTCAGGTGCGGAAGCGCTCTGATAAAGATGAATTTGGAACAAGGCTCTCTCCCTTAAATTGGGTCGCCGAGTTTAAAAGTAGAATTGAAAACGAAAGTTGGAAGAAAATGACAGCAAAGAGTATTGGTCGTGTTAGCCAGATAATTGGTGCCGTTGTCGACGTTACGTTCGACGGCGAATTGCCCGCTATTCTGTCGGCACTTGAAACGGATAACAATGGCAACCGCCTTGTTCTCGAAGTTGCTCAGCATTTGGGTGAAAACGCGGTTCGGACAATCGCCATGGACTCAACAGATGGTTTGGTTCGCGGAAACAAAGTTACCGATACCGGCGCTCAGATTTCCATTCCGGTTGGCCCAAAAACACTGGGCCGGATCATGAATGTGATCGGTGAGCCGATTGATGAACGCGGTCCTATCGATACGGACCTGCGCGCGCCCATTCATGCGGATGCCCCGGCTTTTGCCGACCAGTCCACAGAATCAGAAATTCTGGTAACGGGTATTAAAGTTGTTGACCTGCTCGCGCCTTATTCCAAGGGCGGTAAGATCGGCCTGTTCGGTGGTGCTGGTGTGGGTAAGACCGTTTTGATCATGGAATTGATCAACAATATCGCCATCGGCAGTGACGGTTATTCCGTGTTCGCCGGTGTGGGCGAACGGACCCGTGAAGGCAATGACCTTTACCACGAAATGATCGAATCAAAAGTTATTGACCTTGAAGGGGATAACTCAAAAGTAGCCCTGATTTACGGTCAGATGAACGAGCCTCCCGGAGCGCGTGCCCGTGTGGCCCTGTCCGGCCTGACGGTTGCGGAATATTTCCGTGATGTTGAAGGTCAGGACGTGTTGTTCTTCGTGGATAACATCTTCCGCTTTACACAGGCCGGTGCCGAAGTGTCCGCGCTGTTAGGACGTATTCCTTCTGCTGTGGGCTATCAGCCAACATTGGCGACCGACATGGGGTTGTTGCAAGAACGTATTACATCCACCCATAAAGGGTCCATCACCTCTGTGCAGGCGATTTATGTGCCTGCCGATGACTTGACCGATCCGGCGCCTGCGGCGTCCTTTGCCCATTTGGATGCCACGACCGTTCTAAACCGTGCCATTTCTGAAAAAGGTATTTATCCTGCGGTTGATCCGCTTGATTCCACATCTCGTATTCTCACCGCCGACGTGGTTGGTGAAGAGCATTACGCCGTGGCCCGTCAGGTACAGGAAATTCTGCAGAAATATAAATCCCTGCAAGACATCATTGCCATTCTGGGTATGGACGAGCTGTCCGAAGACGACAAAATTACCGTGGCCCGCGCCCGTAAGATTGAACGTTTCATGTCACAGCCTTTCCATGTTGCGGAAGTCTTTACCAATATACCTGGTAAATTTGTGACCTTGGAAGACACCATCAAGAGCTTCAGAGAAATTCTGGACGGCAAGCATGATGATCTGCCCGAAGCAGCCTTCCTTATGGTTGGCGGCATTGACGAAGCAATTGCTAAAGCACAGAAAATGGCTATTGACGCCGCCTAAATCTAAAGGAAAGCCGTCATGGCCGAAAAGTTACATTTTGAACTTGTTTCACCGGAAAAACTTCTCATGTCCACAGATGTGGATATGGTTGTCGTCCCCGGTGTCGAAGGTGACTTCGGCGTATTGATTAATCATGCGCCCGTGGTATCAACCCTGCGAACTGGCATATTGGAAGTTCACAATGGCGATACGCCAGAACGGCTTCTGGTACGCGGCGGTTTTGCCGAAGTTAACCCCGAAGGTCTGACCGTTCTGGCCGAAGAAGCGCTGCCTCTTGCAGATGTGGACCGGGCAACCTTGGAAGCCGAATTAAAAGATGCCGAAGAAGATGTTGCCGATGCCAAAGATGACGCCCATCTGGCCGAAGCTACCAAAGTTCGGAACCGTCTGGTAGAAATATTAGGCGTGCTTGATCTGGTTGCCTAAACATCAGAACATATGATTTTTAAAACCCTGCGTAATATTATGTTACGCGGGGTTTTTTATTGACCTCTCATGACGATTGTGTAGATTAATAAAGGTATATATTATTTAAAAGAACAGGGGACATTTATGTATATTTTCAGATTTTTCCTATTGGCATTAATTTCTACTTTAACGGCCTGCTCGGTTGTCCCCCTGCCCGAATTACCTAATAATTTATCAGCCTCTACGCCATTTTTAGCATTCCCTTATGAAGGGAAAATGAATGTCACGGTAAAGAGAAATGAAAAATTTATAGTTCAGAATATACGCTATGCGGATAAGATCATGCTTACCAATCCTTATATTGGGGATGGTGAAAAAATAATCTTCCCTGCGAAAACCGAACTTTTTCTTGTCATTTATCATAAACCGGCAAATTTTGGGGCTTTAGCCGCAGAACGTACTTATAAGGCATATTGCTGACTCACAACTAAACTCTCCTCCTTATCACGTTGGGCCGGCGGGATTAGAGCAGGCGACAATTTGTTATGTTTCTATGACAAAGATAAAGATGAAATCTTGACCGCGTTACTTCTGCAACTGGAGCAAGCAAAAATCCTGTAACCGTATTTGGACTTGCTGATAAATCTCATGACATTACACCGATAGAATATAAGAATTTTACGCCAAATAGCATGAAACCTGACGGAATGATCTGGTTAAAATCAACGAATAGAACCTTAGAAAAACCTATTATCACTATGTTTATTGGCGACTCTGTAGGAGAAGAAAAACTAAGTCGTAATCACATAATTGAAGCGGCAAAAAACCTACCGCAAAACATGTATTTTTCCGGAAGCTCCATAACCATTTTAAAAGATGAGAACGGCACCTCAACTATCCAAATTAACAATCCAATGCCGACAAATACAACATTCGCCTACCAAAAAACAATTATAATGACCAGAAGGTAGTGCCCCGATATATATGCCGAGATAGCACCTGTTTTCTCCAATAATCACATAAGACAAATAGTAAAAAAGCGGAAAATATATTCACCCGAAATAGACTTTAACCTTAAAATTAGTATGATAAAATGAGCCATTTTTATTCTGTCTATTATAAAAAATTAATCTGCAATCTATTTCTCACCACACTTATAATATCATATTCTCATGCCGAGGATATGTCTCTAACCTACATTGGTCAACAGACCATCCCCCATGACTATCGTTTTCAGGGCACCGTCGTTGGCGGTTTATCCGCACTGGATTATAACCCGGACAATGGACAATTCACCGCCCTATGCGATGACAGGTCAAAAGAAAGTCCCGCACGTTTTTATGAATTAAAGCTCGATTATGATGCCCATGGTTTTGACAAGTGGCACATCACAAATGTCCATTTTCTGAAACAGCCCGACGGCAGCAATTTTCCCAAACCAAGTTTTTTCGGTAAAAGCACTGTCGATCCGGAAGCCCTGAAATTATCCCCTCTGCGCAACAGTTATTTCTGGACCAGTGAGGGCCATGCCAAACACAGCATCAATCCGTTCATACGGGAGATGGGTTTACACGGCGGCTACCTCCGGGATTTTGGCCTGCCCAAAAAATACCATGTTACCCCAGGCAAAATCGGCCCGCGCGATAATCAAGCCTTTGAAGCCTTAACCCTGAATAGTGATCACGCCAGCATAACCGTGTCATCGGAAGGCCCGCTCGTGCAAGACGGCAAAGCGGCAACCGCACATAAGGGCGCCCCCGTACGTTTTCTGCATTTGGATATTAAATCCGGTCAGCCAACCCGTGAATATGTCTATGTCATCGAGCCTGTGCATAAAACAACCCTGCCTTTTGGCTTGCTGGCGATCAACGGAGTGGTCGATATTCTGGCGCTCAACGCCCATGAATATCTGGTTATCGAACGGTCTTTCTCTATCGGTAATGGTCTCTCCGTACGGCTTTATCTGGCGGATTTCACCGATGCCACCGATGTATTAAGCCATGACAGCCTTAAAGATATCTCCTATCAAGCGGCCCGGAAACGCTTGCTATTGGACCTTGGTACGCTCGGCATTGAAATTGATAATATAGAGGGTATGAGCTTTGGGAAAATATTAGAGGATGGCCGCCAAAGTCTTCTGTTGATCTCCGACGATAATTTCCGGTCGGCCCAGACAACACAGATCCTGCTTTTTGCCGTCAACGAAGGCTCTGCTAAAATTCCACATTAACCGCATCGGATATGAAATGCATCAGCGGTGTCGCGGCCTCAAATGTACTGATAACCTCCTCCACGAAAGCCGGCGTCATCACACTGTCCGATGTGCTTAACGTCTTCATGGCAAAAAAGCTTTTACGTTTGAGGTCTTCCATATGCGGGCTGTCGCCGTCAAAGCCTCTGGGCGGACGTTTCAGACCATCGCCCCGAATGCCGCCAAACTGATCACATAGCGTTTTATCTTCTATCACCGCTTGCCATTTTTTCGGCTTTTCTACGATCCGTTCGCGGATTTTAGCCAACGCATCACTGGGCGGTGTCCAAATACCGCCACCGTAACGAATATTACCCTCTTCCAGATGAACATAAAAGCCCGGCGCATGAGCATCCTTGCCCATTCTATGACGAAATTGGGCCGCCGCATGTTCTTTATAAGGGCGTTTGTCTTTGGAGAAACGCACATCCCGATATATGCGAAACATGGAGCCTTTATTGGGGCGGGGGTCGGCATTATAATGGGGGGAAATGTCTCTTAATGCCGGGGAAATGGCGGAAATAAACGCGCTGACCGGAGCCACCACAACATCCTTGTAACGGTCTTTGTTTTCCGCGAACCACTCCCGGTTATTATTTTGTTTCAAATCCCGA
>JAESPY010000036.1 GCA_016765435.1 Emcibacter sp. | reverse complement strand
CATTTATACTGCGCACCTTCTTTATCCGAAGAATGCTGTTTATAGAGCCAATGGGCCGCCACCCCCTGCTCCGCCACCGCATCCATTTCCGAGGACCGTATCTGAATTTCAATACGTTTTTTCTGTGGGCCCAGTACCGCGGTATGAATGGATTGATAGCCATTGGGCTTGGGCATGGAGACATAATCTTTGATCAGCCCCGGTATGGCCTGCCATTTATCATGAACCACGCCTAAGGCCCGGTAACAAGTTTCCGCATCATCCACTATGATCCGAAAGGCAATGATATCCGCCTGATCGTCCAAGCTGACATGACGATAGGTCATTTTTCGCCAGATGGAATAGAGTTTCTTCTCGCGCCCGAAAACCTCGGCCTCTATCCCCGCCTCATCCAACAGTCGCTCAAGCTCCGAAACCACCAAATCTTTTATGCTGTGCGTATTGGCGTGTATCTGGTTCATGCGTTTCAGAATTGATTCATAAGCCTCTGGATAAACATGAGGGAAAGCAAGGGCTTCCAGTTCTTCCTTAATTTCCTGCATTCCGATACGTTCGGCGAGAGGCGCGTATATATCCAATGTCTCCCGCGCAATACGCAATCTCTTTTCAGGTTTTTTGATATGATTAAGGGTGCGCATATTATGCAGCCGGTCCGCCAGCTTCACCAACAACACCCTGATATCATGAGACATAGCCAGCAGGAATTTACGGAAATTTTCCGCCTGCTTGGCACTTTCCGAGGAATGGTAATCTCGGACATTTTGGTGACGCCATCGACCATTTTGGCAATATCTTCACCAAATAATTCTTCAATCTGATCATGGGTCGCAATGGTATCTTCGATGGTATCATGCAACAGAGCAGTGACGATGGTATCGCAATCCATCTTCATATTGGTCAGAATGCCCGCCACCTCCAGCGGGTGGGAGAAATAAGGATCACCACTGGCACGTTTCTGCTTACCATGCACTTTCATTGAAAATACATAAGCCCGGTTCAACAGGTTTTCATTGGTATCCGGGTCATATTCCCTGACCCGCTCCACTAATTCATATTGCCTAATCAACGCCTTCCGCCCACTTTAAAAAAATTCACCTGTTTACCTCATTATATATAACCAGAATATGACAAAAAAAAAGACCTGCAATGAAATTCATTGCAGGCCCTGATCTTATTATTTTTTAAGAAAGCCTTTATGCCTTCTCATCATCGTCTGTTTTTTTCTCGGTTATCTTCGAAAACATGGCTTCTGCTTTCATTTCCGCAGATATCTTAGCCAGATTTTCAGTCGTAACTTCCTGCTGATTCTCTTCCAGCTTCTTACCTGCCAGCAACAAGGAGATATCATCTTCTTCCGGCTCATCAACTTCGACGTTTTTCTGCAGTCCGTGAATCAGTGATTCCTGCAAGACATCGCCAGTAAGCTTTTCCTCTGCCGATTCCCGCAGAGCAACCACAGGGTTTTTATCATTATCCCGTTCCACCAAAATCGGCGCTCCGGATGATATTTGACGGGCTCTTTGCGCCGCAAGAAGGACCAGTTCAAACCGGTTTGGGACTTTATCAACGCAATCTTCAACGGTAACACGTGCCATGCCGTTCATTCTCCACTACAAATTAGTCCGCACAAGCAGACATAAATTCCAAAAACGGCTTATACAACGCGATTGTTTGCCTGTAAAGCCTTTGTGAGGGTTTGTTTTTAGGATAAAGGGAATTTCGCGGCCCTTAGCCCATTGTTTGACGACGACGATGGATGTTACTGGCCATCTCGTCCAGTTCGGCTTGCTGAACCCGGTTCCGTTTTATCAATTTTCTTTGCCGTTCCCGCTGTTCGACAATTTCATATTTTTTCAATTCCTTGAAAGCATCCGCCAACTGGTCCTTCATATCCTCTATGGAAACTTCAACCTCTAATATTGAATTCACAATATTTATCCGGCGCACGCCTACTTGCTGAGCATATCCCGCATAAGCGATACTTACCACAGGGGATTCGGCAACTTTCTTTTGCTCCGCGATCAGCTCTACCTGCAAATCCGTCAGATTCTGTTGCAGATCCGCTCTCATTTTTTCGAGATCGCTCATATTGCGACGCTTTTCGTCCAATTGCCACTTATGCAACCGGATCATTCCTGTCATGCCTTTACGACTCATTACACAAACATTTCCTGTTTTTTATGATTTAGTTATTATTTATGTCCTGATCTGCACCCACAGGACCATTCTGTAATATCTGCGTCAGCTGCGCATAGCCTTCCGCCAGTGTACTTCTTTCTGTTTTCTTCTGCGCCATGAATTCTTCAAGCGCTGGATGGTAATGAATAGCCTCGTCTACCTCCCGGTTGGCACCGGGCCGATAGGCACCGAGACGAATCATTTCCTCCATGTCATTATAGTCTGCCAAATATTTACGAATAGTAACCAAAAGATCATTTTGTTCCTTATCATTACAGCCCGGCATGGTCCGTGAGATAGACCGCAACACATTAATGGCCGGAAAACGACCCCGTTCCGCAATGGCCCGGTCCAATACGATATGGCCGTCCAATATACCCCGTACCGCATCGGATATAGGTTCATTATGATCATCGCCTTCCACCAATACGGTGAATAGTCCGGTGATCGACCCTTTATCAATCCCCGGCCCAGCCCGTTCCAGCAATCTCGGCAGTTCGGCAAATACGGTTGGTGTATAGCCTTTACTTGCCGGTGGCTCCCCCCCGGCAAGCCCAATTTCCCGTTGAGCCATGGCAAAACGCGTCACACTATCCATCAAACATAGAACATCATTGCCCTGATCCCGGAGATATTCGCTGACGGTCAAGGTCATATAGGCCGCTTGTCGCCGCATAAGAGCCGTTTCATCAGACGTCGCCACAACAACCACACTACGGGCCAGCCCCTCTGGTCCCAAGTCGTCTTCGATAAATTCCTGCACCTCTCGGCCACGTTCCCCGATCAGACCAATCACCGCCACATCAGACCGGGCATAACGGGCAAACATAGACAGAAGAATAGACTTCCCGACCCCGGAACCCGCAAAAATCCCCATACGCTGTCCCTTGCAACAGGTCACGAAAGTGTTCAGCACACGCACCCCAAGGTCAATTTTCCCCCCAACCCGTTGTCGTAAATGAGCGGGTGGCGGCTGCGCGCGGATGGGATAGGCATCGGCACCGGGTTTAATCGGCCCCTTGCCATCAATAGGTTCCCCCATGGCATTAATCACCCGGCCCAACCATTGACTGGACGGATGTGCAACGGGTGTTTCCCCTTCCACATAAGCCTGACAGCCCACCCCGACCCCTTCGAGCATGGAATAGGGCATCAACAGCGCACAATCGCTCTTGAACCCCACCACTTCACAGGGAATGATTTTATCCTGACGGGACAAAAGATTAACGCGAGATCCAATGCTTAAGGATTGCTGCGCGCCGGCAACCTCCACCAGAAGCCCCTGAATACCAACAACCCGGCCATAAAAACGCCAGCTATGCATTCTCTCAATTTCAGCCTTTAAGCTATACACGGCATTTCACTTCGATTTTTATTAATTTCCAAGACATATTACGCCAAAAACAACCATCATCACAGTAAAACTTGATAATATGTAATATTTTTTCTCTTATTTATTATTAACTTAAATATTAAGTAACAATCATTAATATCGTTATTTTTCAATAAGTTATGACCAAAATACAACAATATCACCGGATAATAATGTTAATTTTTAGCCAAAAAGACCCCCCAAACCCATCTTCAGTTACCATTTGTTAACCATTTGTATTAATAATAGTTAACAGAAAGTGGTTAACGATAATAATTTTCCATTAAATAATTACAAAACAGAAGGTATTATAATGCGAGTGTTGCTCATAGAAGATGATCCATCCACATCCAAAAGTATCGAATTAATGCTAACCGCAGAAGGCTTTAATATCTACTGCACAGATCTGGGCGAAGAAGGCATAGATCTTGGAAAATTATATGATTACGACATTATCCTGCTCGACCTGAACCTGCCGGATATGCATGGCTATGACGTTCTGAAGAAATTACGTCTGTCAAAAGTAACCACGCCAATTCTTATTCTGTCCGGCATGGGCGAATTAGAAAATAAGGTCAAGGGACTGGGCTACGGCGCAGATGACTATCTGACCAAACCTTTCTATAAGGAAGAACTCGTGGCCCGGATACAGGCGATTATCCGCCGTTCAAAAGGTCACGCAGAATCCATTATCCGCACCGGTAAACTGGCGGTAAACCTTGACACCAAAACTGTTGACGTCAGCAATCAGCGCGTTCACCTGACGGGCAAGGAATATGCCATGCTGGAATTGCTTTCCTTACGCAAGAGCACCACATTGACCAAGGAAATGTTCCTCAATCACCTGTATGGTGGCNTGGATGAGCCGGAACTTAAAATCATTGATGTCTTCATCTGTAAATTACGCAAAAAACTGATGACAATTTGCGGCGAAAATTACATTGAAACCGTTTGGGGACGAGGCTATGTCCTGCGCGATCCCGAAACAAATGAGGATGATGTTGCCGTTGCCAGCTAGGCCATTATCAGAAATTCTCCGGTAAATTTCAGATTTACCAAAATTAAAAGGTCACTCCCCTACACAGGAGTGACCTTTTTTCATATCCGGTTATACAGATCATAGAGGTTATCAATTATCTGGCCGGGTATGCTGATCGCCATGACCATTACCTGCCTGCAACAATCCTATCCCTACCCGGCTTTACGCATCTGTTCTGCATAATCGGCTGTTGTATACATCCCGCGTTTCCCTTGCACCGGCTTGAATTTATCGGTCAAACCCAGAACTGTTTCCGCTGCTCCAAGGAACAGGGTGCCATCTGCNGGCATTTGTCCCCGCAGACGGTCCAGAACCTGTGCCTTTGTTTCCTGATGGAAATAGATCAAGACGTTACGACAGAAAATCACGTCGAATGTCCCAAGCCCACTAAAACTATCCAGAAGGTTAAAGGGTCTGTAAGTCACCATTTTGCGGATTTTTTCGGAAATTTGCCACATCTCACCCGCCTGCGTGAAATATTTCATCAACAGTTTAATAGGCAAACCACGCTGGACTTCAAATTGTGAATAGATTCCAGCCTTGGCCTTGTCCAGAACCTGTTGAGACAGGTCAGTCCCAACAATTTCCACTTTCCAGCCTGGCATTTTGGCTTCCATTTCGCTTAGAATAATCGCCAGAGAATAGGGTTCCTGTCCCGTTGATGCCGCCGCACACCATATACGCAATCGTTTGGAAGTGGCTCTGGACTGTATAAGTCCGGGCAGAACATCCTCACGGAACAAATCAAACGGTGTATTGTCCCGAAAGAAGAACGACTCATTGGTCGTCATCGCATCGGTAATTTCACTGAGCAGGTCTTCCTTACGCCGCAATCTGATCTCGTTGATCAAATCATCCAGCGTTTCCATGCCTTTTTTCCGGGCAATCGGCGTCAGGCGGCTTTCCAGAAGATAAACTTTATCTTCGGACAGAACCAGTCCTGATCTCTCTTTCAAGATTTTACTGAGCAGATCAAAATCTTCTTTTCTCATTATGCCAGTCCCATCACTTTTTCTTTAATTTTCATTCCGATTTGATTCAGCGGATACACACCACTGCACAGGCCCGCATTACAAACCGCACCCGGCATACCCCAAACAACACTGGTTTCTTCATCCTGGGCAATTAGTTTTCCACCGACCTCTACCAGTTCGCGACTGGCATCAAGACCATCATGACCCATACCCGTCAGCATCACGGCAAAGACCTCCGAACCATATACTTTAATCAGACTTCTGAACATCGGCTCAACGGACGGACGACAGAAATTTTCCGGCTCATCCTGATTAAGCGCAATGATCTTCCGACCCGCTTTTTCAATCACCGTCATATGATGATCNCCGGGGGCCANGTAAACCTTGCCATTTTCCAACACATCGCCATCTTCCGCTTCTTTACAATCAAAGTCGGTCGCTTGGCTAAGATGTTTTGCCAGAATTTTTGTAAATGTCGGCGGCATATGCTGTGTAATAACAACCGGTATATTGACAGAACCCAAATCCTTCAGAACCGCCAACAGAGCCTGTGGTCCACCTGTGGAACTGCCAATAGCCAGAACCGAGGACTTACCTTTGGTAAACCGACGTTGTTCAATATTTACCTTGGCCTTCGAGGCTGGTGTAAATTGTTTATCAACCAGACTGCCCTTGCCTTTAAAGACCTCTCCGCCATTTCTTAGGCGGCTGGCAGCGGCAATACTGATGACCTTACTGATAATTTCTTCCTGAAAGCCCATAGCCGTCGCAATTTCACGATTACTGGTCGGCTTGGAAACATAATCAGAGGCGCCCATGGACAANGCCCGCATNCTNATTTCCGCATTACGGCCCGTCAGNGTCGACGCCATNATCACTTTNACTTTCGGGTCNATTTCAAAGAATTNCGGCAAGGCGGTCAANCCGTCCATCACCGGCATTTCGATATCAAGAATGATGATTTCCGGATCAAACCTTGCCATACTTGCAAGNGCAATTTGTCCGTTGCCTGCCGTCCCTACNATNTCAATAGCAGGNTCTTCCGACAACCATCTGGACATNAGCCCNCTGATAACGGCGGAATCATCTACNATCATTACCCTGTATTGACCACGTCTTACCATCTGACCCGTATNTCCCTTATTTTTTACAAAATTTGGTTGCACTTANATNATTCCTACCTGAGAAAATTTGGATTCAATGATTTCACGGTCAAAGGGTTTCATAATATATTCNTCTGCCCCCGCAGAAATTGCCGCACTGATATGGCTCATATCATTTTCCGTGGTACAGAAAATAACGACAGGCTTGTCCCCGCCGCTGCNGGCGCGCAAAGCTTTTAGAAAATCCAACCCGTTCATCACCGGCATATTCCAGTCCAAAAGAACCACATCGGGCAATGTATCATGGCAAGAATCCAGGGCATCCTGACCATCGACGGCCTCCCGGATGTCAAAGTCAAGCTCCTCCAAAATACGGCGAGCCACTTTTCTGATTACTTTTGAGTCATCTACTACTAGGCAGGATTTCATTTTATTTATCTCCAGGCTTACTACAGCCACATATCACATAAGGTCTACTGATTAAGCAGCCTCTGCTTGTGCATTACCAAAATTCAACAATTTTTCCACATCAAGAATAACCAGCAGTTCACCTTCCATACGGAAAATACCACCAGACACCTCTTGCCAACAGGCATCCAATGTGACCGGATTACGTTCAAATGAGTCTTCGGGAAAAGACAAGACATCCCCGACAGTATCAATCAAAAGACTATAGGGTTCGCCCTCATATTCGACAACGATACTCATATTATCTCCCCCCTCTTCCTGNGCAGGAAGCCCNAGNCGTTTTCTTAAATCTATGGCCGTTACAATCCGCCCCCGCAGGTTCAGAACACCNGCNACCGCAGGCGGNGCCAANGGGACTGCCGTNATNCTTTGNTCTGACAGNACNTCATGTACTTCCAGAACCGGAATNCCNCACAACTGACCCGACAGGCGTATCGTCACATAGTCTTTATTTCCATTTTCCATACTATTTTACCTTCTCTAAAATACTTACGCAGCATTCTGTTTTTTGGATATCTGCTCTACGATNGTTGCCATCAAGNCATCNCGNTCNAGTTTAGCCACATAATCATCGAAGCCNACTTCCCGGCCTCTGGCGAAATCTTTNTGNGTTTGATGNGATGACAGNGCAATCATNGGNGTTTTCTGCCANATGCCATTCTCGCGNACCTGTTCGGCAAAACTGAANCCATCCATNTCCGGCATTTCAATATCNCTGATAATAATATCAAAATCATTNCCCTGTTCCCGAAGNTCCAGCGCCGCTGCCGCATTGTCCACAGCCGTAATNTTGTAACCCGCNGCTGACAACAATGGTTTGATCATATTCAGGAAGAATTTGCTGTCATCAATNAGCAGGATATGAGANTGATTATCCGCNCCCGTNTGACCGGANGTACTTGAAGACCCCAGNGTTCCAAANGCTTTTTCNATATAATANGCCACATCAATNATTTCTGTNGCATCGCCATTAATGANNGCTGTTCCNACNTGACCATCAANNTCCGAAGAAAGCTCAATATCAATCTCGTCTTCCANNATATCAATAATCTCATCCACAACGANCCCCATGGTTTNATCACCATCNACNAANACCAGAACNGGCTGACGGCCCTCTGTTTTNAATTCATANGAAGGATATATNCTCATCAANGGCATTAACTTNCCACGATACTGNACCACTGGCTTGCCATCGGCTTCCTCAATGGTNTTCACNTCAATTTCTTCCAGACGGGCAACCAGAGACAAAGGAACAGCGCGATGNCTTTTTTCACCGGNCCGGAACAGAAGAATAGCTTCACGNTCATCATTGCCATTTACCTGCTTGANGTCTTCNTCCATNTCAAAGCCAGATGANTCAGACCCACTGTCGTTGATCTGGCTGACGATACCATTGGGATCAAGGATCATAATGACCTTACCGTCCCCAAGGATGGTATTGCCGGAGAAAGTATNCAAATCNTTCANGATCGGTGCNACGGGNTTGACCACAATTTCTTCTGTGTCAAATACCTGATCCACAACGATGNCGAACGTGAAGGTCCCNACNTGGGTNATCACGATATAATCATCTTTCCTGCGGATTTTTTCCTGCTCATCATCANNNTCNCCTGTGCTCATACCCAGAATTTCATCCAGACGTACCAAGGGCAGCAAACGATCCCGCANGCGCAATACCGGCGTTTCNTTAATATGTTCGATGCTATGCTCNGAATCNTTGGANGCCCNAACCAGTTCAAGCACGCTGATCTGCGGAATAGCAAACCGATCTTCGCCNCATTTCACAATCAGAGCNGATACNATNGCCAGNGTCAGAGGAATTTTAATGCTGAAACTGGTGCCNTTGCCTTCGATAGATTTAAGGTCAACTGTTCCGCCGATTTTTTCAATATTACTNCGNACAACATCCATACCCACGCCACGGCCNGATACGGCNGTGACTTTTTCNGCTGTGGAGAANCCGGCATGGAAGATAAACCGTTGAATNTGGTTATCGGACATTTCGTCCAGTTCTTCCTTGGTCGCCANTTCNTTTTTCAACGCNTTGGCTTTCAATTTTTCAACNGGAAGTCCCGCGCCATCATCGGTAATTTCAATGATGATATGTCCACCTTCATGGAACGCATTCAAACGAACGGTTCCGGTTTCCTTTTTCCCGGCGGCAAGACGATCCGCAGGCAACTCAATGCCATGATCGGCAGAGTTACGCACCATATGGGTCAAAGGATCCTTAATCATTTCCAGAACCTGACGGTCAAGTTCCGTATCGGCACCCAACATCTGAAGATCAATCTTCTTCCCCAGCTCCAGTTGCAGATCGCGGATAATCCGGGGCAATTTCGCCCAAGCATTACCCACAGGCTGCATGCGGGTTTTCATAACACCTTCCTGCAATTCGGTCGTACATTGGCTAAGCCGTTGTAAGGGTATGGAGAATTCGCTCTCATTACTGTTGCGCAAAAGCTGCATCAACTGATTTCGTGTCAAAACCAATTCGCTGACCATGGTCATCAAATCTTCCAAGACCTGCACACTAACGCGAATACTCTGGTTCGCGATGCTTGTTTCAGCGCCTTTACCAGCGGCAGGTTTTTCCTTGTCTGCTTTTTTGATTTCGGCTTTTTCTTTCTGGCTCACTTCGTCAAGAAAGGCGATCGCCATATCATCATATTCCGCCAAAACCGAATCCGCGACCAAAGGTGCCATATCCACCTCTTCCAGCACAGAAGCCAGAAGTTTACGGACGGTTGTATTCTGTTCTTTTGTAATGTCATGTGAAATGAACGCCCCGAAACCAGCGGTAATATTTGGACCGTTATCTGCATTCCCGGCAAGGTAAGCCGTGAAGACATCGCCCATTTTCCCCTTGCTTTCCCGCGTATTCACGCCATCCATCAATATTTTGACCGAGGCATCACCAAGAATTCTATTATGCAAAAGATGAATCATGACTTTGACCGTATCAGCACCGCCGATAAGGGTCAGCAAATCTTCTTTTTCATCCTGTGAGGTTACTGCATCGTCTGATGTTACCTCATCATCTTCCTCATCATCGGGACCGGGTGCAGAAGCAAAAGCGGCTTCCAGTTCCTCGAGAGAAACCTGACCGGGCAGCATAGTTGTCGGTTGTGTAATCTCCGGCATAATAATGGTATCTGTGTCTGGCTCCACAACTTCTGGTGCTGATTCCTCAACAGAACCGCCAGAAGCAACAATATTCAACTGATCGATAATATCACCGTCATCGCCCTTTGGCTCTTCTTGTGTTGCTTCCAGTCCGGCAAGGATTTCCTTGATCCGGTCAAGCGCCGCAAGAATCAATGTAACGGAATCGGATGTAACAACCAATTCGCCATCACGATATTTGCCCAGAACATTCTCACTGGCGTGCGCCACCGTTTCAAGACGGGGTAAACCAAGAAAGCCACAGGTTCCCTTAATGGTGTGAACAAGCCGGAATATATTATCCAGAATAGGCTTATTGGTCGGATCCTGTTCAAGGATCACCAGTTCCACATCAACTTCGTCAATGCTTTCCGCCGTTTCCGTGAGAAATTCGTTTAGCAAATCATCCATTATTTTTTAACCTTTTTTACGCGACAAGAGGAGTCACAATCCTTCACTCTTATTCAAGATCAAGGAAATTGGTTAAAAAGGGGTAAAATGCACAGAAAATTATAATAAAAAATTTCAGACCGTCCGTAAAACCCAGCTTAAAGGAAGACGGTTACTGGCTATTCAGCTTTCATCATAAGTCATACAGAGAGAGAAACTTTGTTCATTATGTAGAATAAAATCCACTTTGCTGCCGATTTTCTGTGCGGCACTCGCCGCTAGAAACGCTGGCGCAGACTTCGCCTCAATCTTATCTTCCGCCACTTCGCCCAAAAGAGCCTGCCGTATAATATCCTGAAAGATAACCTTATCACCATGAACGGTCACGGATATATGGGTGGTCGGGGCTTCTTCCTTGATTTCCACAAGAAGCTTACCGCCGCGAATCAAACTTTCCCCCGCAAGCAGTACCAGGTTCAACATCGCTTTCATGGCATCCTTATCCATGCCGCCCACATCCGATTGCCAGGACAACTCAACATTGCCGGAATCATACAAACCCCGGATGGCGTCTTCCGCTTCCCGCAGCGGCACCTTTTCGCCAAAGCCCCCGGCAGAACCGAAAGACAAGCGGAAAAACTTAAGCTTGGCGGACGTCACTTCGGCACTATGGGCCAAAAGCTTCATCACCTCGGCACGCATCACTTCATCATCTTCATCCGCCAGAATTTCAAGGCCATTGCCAATGGCCCCCACGGGACTGATCAGATCATGGCACAGGCGCGAGCAAAGCAAAGCCGAAAACGCGATATCATTCATGGGGACAAATACTTTCATTTATGGAAACAGGGTAAATTCTAGATTGAACATATAATAGTGACCTGATAAAAACAAGAACAACACAATGACACTTCAGGAAAAAAATCCATGACAAACCATACAATTGATTATCAGCTTCTTTCCGACAAACTTTATGAAACAGCTTTAAAATCAGGCCGGAAAATCATGGAAATTTTCGCACTGGATTTTGAAGTCCATTACAAGGACGATAAATCCCCGGTCACCGCCGCCGACGAAGCGGCGGAAGAAATCATTCTGCGGGACTTACGCGCCGTCACCCCCCATATCCCGATCATTGCGGAGGAACAGGCCAGCGCCGGAAACATTCCCGATGTGACCGATATCTTCTGGCTGGTGGACCCTTTGGATGGCACCAAGGAATTTGTCAAAAAAGGCACTGACTTTACCGTTAACATCGCCCTGATCGAAAATGGCACCCCCACCTTCGGCATTGTCTATGCCCCGGCCCTGAACCGGATGTTCGTGGCTAAAGACCCCACAACCGCTGTTCAGATGGACATCAGAGAAGGCCGTTTTATTGGTGAAGAACAAAGTATCTCTGTCCGCGATGTACCCCAAAGCGGCATCACCGCCGTGGCCAGCAAATCCCACCGGGATGCCCAGACCGATGCCTTCCTGAAAAAACTTGGCGTCACCGATATTGTCGGGGCGGGCAGTTCATTGAAATTCTGTCTGGTGGCTGCCGGGGAAGCAGACATCTATCCCCGTTTCGGCCCAACCATGGAATGGGATACAGGCGCAGGCCATGCCGTTCTGAAAGCCGCAGGCGGCACCATGAG
>JAESPY010000035.1 GCA_016765435.1 Emcibacter sp. | reverse complement strand
CCGCCCATGCCATTGATACGCCGCACCGCACATTAGAAGACGCGTTGGTTGGCGCAGATATTTTCCTCGGCCTTTCGGTGAAAGATGCCGTCACGCAGAAAATGGTCCTGAATATGGCGGAAAAACCCATCATCTTTGCCATGGCCAACCCGGACCCGGAAATATTACCAGAGTTGGTCAAGGAAGTCCGTGCCGATGCTATCGTGGCCACGGGTCGCTCTGATTATCCAAATCAAGTTAATAATGTTCTGGGCTTTCCCTATATCTTCCGGGGAGCATTGGACGTACGGGCGCGGACCATCAATGACGAAATGAAAATTGCCGCCGCCCTTGCCATCGCGGAACTGGCCCGTCAAGACGTCCCCGATGAAGTCGCCGCCGCCTATAGCGGTGGTCATCCCAAATATGGCCCGGAATATATCATTCCGGCCCCTTTTGATCCGCGCCTGATCAGTGCTATATCACCCGCTGTGGCCGAAGCCGCCATCAAAAGCGGCGTTGCCCAACGACCGATCATTGATATGAATGCCTATCGTAAGGAGCTGGCCGCACGCCTGAACCCGACAACTGGCACGTTACAGATGATATATGACCAGTTGGGCAAAGACCCGAAACGCGTTGTCTTTACCGAAGCTGATGAAGAAACTGTGTTGCGGGCAGCATTGGGCTTTGAACTGAATGGCTATGGCCATGCGGTATTGATCGGCCACGAAGATAAAATCCGCGACAGTCTGGAACATATCGGCCATGATCGTGATGATGATCTGGAAATTCATCATGGCCGCACCAGCAAAAAAAGTGACGAATATGCCGCATTCCTCTATGAGAAATTACAGCGCAAGGGCTATCTTTACCGGGATTGTCTGCTCCTTGTCCAAACGGACCGCAATATATTCGGGGCCTGTATGTTAGCACACGGCGATGCGGACGCCATGGTAACGGGCCATAACCGCCATTATGCTGCCGCTCTGGAAAGCATCATGAAGGTTATTGACCCGCTGCCCGATTGCAGAGCCATCGGATTGTCCATTGTGGTCAAAGAAGACCGGACCATTTTTGTCGCCGACACCGCCATCACCGAAATGCCCACCGCCGAAGAAACCGCAGAGATTGCCATCCAAGCCGCCAATGCGGTACGGCATTTCGGCATTGAGCCACGGGTCGCCTTTATGTCCTATACCAATTTTGGTAATCCTACGGGCGGCATTTTGGCCAAGACCTCTCGCGAGGCGGTAAGCGTTCTGGACGGTATGGATGTTGATTTTGAATATGAAGGCGAAATGCACGCCGGAGTGGCACTTAATCCTGATATTATGAAGGCCTACCCCTTCTGTCGCCTGTCGGGTCCGGCAAATGTATTGATCATGCCGGGTATGCATTCCGCCCATATTTCCACCAAGTTAATCCGCGAACTGGGCGGCGCCACGGTCATTGGCCCCATGTTGGTGGGCCTTACCCATTCGGTACAGGTCATCCCCATGGGCTCTTACGCGTCCGAGATCATCAATCTGGCCGCACTTGCTGCTCATAATGTGAATTTGTTGACGAAATAACATATATTTTAAGGGCCGTTGGAAAAAGGACGGCCCTTCAAGAAATATCTCTCCAAGCCGTGGCAGAAAACAAAAAACTGCCCGGCTTGTTGTGATTTCAACTATCTTCGAAAAGCTGCGCGCCGCGCTCTCTCAAGCGATCTGTCAGCAAAAGAATAAGGACGTCCGTGGTATTGAACTGCTCGTCAATAACCGCGCCATCGCCGATGTAACAGCCCAGCCGTGCATACCCCCTGACAAGAGGAGCCAATTGACGTTTGGCTTTGCTTCTGTCCATATCATCCCAGGACACATAATCCATTTTCTGATAGCGTTCTTTCAGAGCAGGAATATTAAAGGCATCCGGCGTTTTATATTTATGATGTAAATAGGACAACGGCAGTTCCAGGTCCCCCTGTATCACACCCGCCAGACTGGCACAGCCAAACAGGCAGCCTACATTATGATGGACGATATATTTCACGATCGCCCGCCACATCAGTTGAATAATATTATTGGACCGATATTCTTCGCGGACACAGCTTCGGCCCAGTTCCAGCAATTGTCGCCCGGCCATCATGTCCCGAAAATAAGCATTATCCATATTGCTCAGGTCAAATTCCTGAAAGGAATAAAAATCATGGATACTATCGATCTTTTCTTCCCGGAGCAGACGGTAAGTGGCGATAACGGAGTCTTCGCCGCTTTTTGTGGTATCAAAAGCCAAAAGCTGATCACAAATCAGATCAAAATCATCAAAATCCCGTTTTTGTTCGGCCATTTCCTTGCTTGGAATCGCCTCCATTTCCTCATAAAAGACTTTATAGCGTAGCTTTTGTGCGGCGATGATTTCTTCTTTGGTCCTGGCTAGACGAACTTCTATGGGGCCGGCAGTGAGCATTACTGCCTGTTTCGGTAAATTTTCCCCGATTTTCTCTGATTTTATATTCATATGTCCTATCTTTATGTCACAAGACCACCCCTGCCTCTGTTTCTTATAAAATCATCTTAACTTTCACGCAAGGCCAACCTATAAAGAGTGACAAAAAATTTACCGCGAACATTAAGTTAAATATATGCCCTCCAACTCCATCACCTGCCCCATATGTGGGGCCAAAGTCCCGAATGTCCGGTCTCCAGAGCATTTTACCTGTCATTTCTGCAACTTTGAACAGCGGACGGCTGTCGGCACAAAAATAAAATCCAGTGCCGAGCTGGAAAACCTCTCCCAGCTTTTAAAACTTAAAAATATATCCACCCTGTATTTTGAGGGGGAACAAAGCATTCCAGAGGAAACGCCATCGGTAAAGATCGTGCGGCTCCACAAAGAGCATCAGAATATCGACGCGATATGGTCCCCTATGACCCTGCCCTTTCAGGAAGACTTGAATGCCTATTTACAGGAAAAGTTCCGCCAACTCGCCCTTGGTGGTCTGTTATATCTTTCCGCACCTGTGAAATATTTTTGGCGAGAACCCGCGCCTCTGCCCGNACAGATCAATTTTTTCAAAGCAAAAAATATTATGTTTCTTCTGGAACAGCATGGTTTTAAAATGGCGTGGCGACAAAACAGATTTGCACCAATTTTAAGAATCATCGCCCGAAAGGGTTAGTTCGTCCCCCACATAGCCCAGCCGCTTCATCACCATAAGCAAAATAATCCCCGGAATTGCGACCACCGTGGTCAACAGGAAAAACTCGGTATATCCAATGGATTCCTGCATGAAACCGGACGGCGCCCCGATCAGTAACCGACCAAGGGATGCAAAAGCCGACAGCAGCGCATATTGCGTCACTGTATAGGCCATGTTGCACAGGCCCGACAGATAGGCAATGGCGATGGTCCCGCCCATACCAGTGGCGAAATTCTCAAAACCAATCGTAAAGACCAGCAAGTCCACATTCCGGCCATTTTCCGCCAGTACGGCAAAGCTGAGGTTGGTAACCATCATTAAAATAGCCGCGACCATTNACCCCCGGTAAGTTCCGAGCCTGTTCAATAAAATGCCGCCGCAAAAAGCCCCGACCAGAACCGCCAGAAAGCCTACTGTCTTATTGGCCCAGATAATTTC
>JAESPY010000034.1 GCA_016765435.1 Emcibacter sp. | reverse complement strand
TGCAGGTTGATTTCATTCTGCACGTTCATTCCCTTGAGAGCGTCGGGGGTTTCCAGCCCAAGCATACGCTGCCCCCAACTGATTTCCTCGCCGAACATCAAAAAGAACATATGCTCAAGGCTTTTGAAACGGCAGGCTCTCAATCGGTAGAGGGCTTCTGGAAAGTATTATCCGCCCTGCTGGCCGATGAAAACCGCATAGAATTACTGTCTCATATTAACAAGGATATGGGCGAATAAAGGTCGGTTCTTAATCCGCCAGTTCTTTGGACCTTTGGTGAGCGGCACGAACAGCCTCCATCATCAGTTTACTAAGACCATTTTCCCCCATTAGCACATTTAACGCCGCTTCTGTTGTGCCATTGGGACTGGTAACATTTATCCTCAGTTTCGTGGCGTCCAGATCGGATTGCTCCAACAAGGCCCCGGCCCCACATACGGTATGCATGGCAAGTTTTTTAGCAAGCTCAGGAGGCAGACCAATCGCTTCCCCGGCCCCAGCCAGAGTTTCCACCAGATTAAAGACATACGCCGGACCACTGCCCGATACCGCCGTAACCGCATCAATCAGCTTTTCTTCGGAAACCCATTCAACAGCCCCCGCCGCCGTTAACAAGTCATGGCAAATGTCCTTTTGTATGTCGGTAACTTTTTTATTGGGACAGCCGACCGTAATACCCCGACCAATGGCCGCAGGTGTGTTGGGCATAGCCCGCACTATGGCGGCATCCCGTCCCATATGACGTTCAAAATAACCAATGGTTTTACCTGCCGCGATCGACAGAAAAACCGCTCCGGCACAGTTAAGGGCTTTCAAATCCGCCATGGCCTGATCCATCATCTGAGGCTTAACGGCCAGAACAACAAANCCCGGTGTTATATNTGTTGGCAGATCAGAAATNTTCTCTGCAAAACACGCCTCTTTCAAAGCGGGNAGCATTTTTCGNACNCCTTCCAGATAGGGATCAACAATCTTTACNGCATCCTCGGATAANCCNGCTTTGAGCCANCCCTGCAACATGGCACCGCCCATTTTNCCNCANCCNATGAGCAANANNGGATTCTCAGAAGAAATTTTTGAAAGTTTAGACACTATAGATTTTCCTATNTAATTCAGGCTTCGCCAATTGTTTCCAGCATNGCNGATCTCATGGCTTCTGCCGGACTTTTTCCNGCCCATAAAACAAACTGNAATACNGGNTAATATTTATTACTTTCCGCCAGAATAGCATCGGTAATTTTTTCACAGGTTGCCGCCATAACGTCATGNTCTGAACCGATCATNTTGCTGTGACGNAACATCAGNCTATTATCNTCNGTCCATATGGCAAAATGCCCGATGGCAAGCTGTTCATTCACCAGATTNATGGNTTCCAGCATATTGGCTTTTTTATTNTTCGGAATNCGCATATCCAGCATACCCGCCGCCTGTAGCAGGTTATCNTCCGCCACCCAGAAATAACGGATATGAAAATCACACCACTGACCGGTTAAGGCCACGGTAATTTCTTCGTCATTGGTCCGTTCGTAAGGCCATTCATTCTGCCCCGCGATCATTTCCAGAATATCTAGCGGGTTCGCCATGAAGTCATCACAGCCATCAAAATTTACCACTGTCATTTTTTTGCTTTCCCGGACTTCAGAGCCTTCTCCAAAGCCGTAATCTTTTTTGTCATTTCTGCATTTTCCGTNCGGGCNTTTTGNGCCATATCACGCACNACNTCAAATTCTTCCCGGCTAACCAAATCCATATCNGCCAGAATATGTTCCAGACGCGCCCGAATTACGGCCTCAATTTCGCCCTTGACCCCATGCAGGGTTCCTGCGGCGCTCTGCCCCAATTTTGCCAGATCATCAAAAAATTTATTATCCGTTTGCACAAGATCACCTTCACCGTAAAAATCGTAATATGACCAAAGTCACTCTGAAAGCCAAGCGGATTTAGGTTTCATGACNCTTGACTTGAACGAAAAGCCCGGCATGATGGCCCTTAAACAATTGTAAAACAGCAAAAACCGGCNATAAAAATATGTTAGACTTTTTACTCTCTGCCACCCTNANTTTCCCAAATATTTCACCGGANATTATCAGTTTCGGCCCAATAACGATTCGNTGGTACTCTCTGGCCTATCTTGGNGGCTGGGCTGTGGCCTGGNTTTATATGCTGCAATTGATCAAGAAAAAGGGCGCGCCCTGCACCGCCGCGCAAGTGGGCGACTTTGCTTTCTGGGCCATGGTCGGGGTTATTCTTGGCGGCAGGCTGGGTTATGTTCTTTTTTACAACTTTGGCCATTATATGAGCCATCCAGGGGATATTCTGGCCCTGTGGGATGGTGGCATGTCCTTTCACGGGGGGTTCATTGGGGTCTCTCTGGCGACATACTTCTTCTGCCGCAAGCAAAAAATAGCCTTTTTCCGCTTTACAGACTTACTGGCCTGCATCACACCCTTTGCCTTGTTTCTCGGGCGAGTGGCAAATTTCATCAATGGCGAATTATTCGGCCGCCCGACAGATTCAGAAATTGGCATGGTTTTCCCCCGCGGTGGTCCCCTGCCCCGGCATCCCAGCCAACTTTATGAAGCGGCCCTCGAAGGCCTCGCCCTGTTTTTCCTGCTGTGGTTCCTATTTCATTTTACCAACCTTCGTAAAAAACCCGGTGTTTTAACGGGCGTTTTTGTCATTGGTTATGCCGCCGCGCGAACTTTCGTCGAACAATACCGCGAACCGGATAACCATCTTGGCTTTCTCTATGGCACGGGCTTCCTCACCATGGGACAAATGCTGTCAATTCCCATGGTTCTGGTTGGGCTTTACCTTATATTCCGCAAAGTTAACAAAGCCATATGAATGCCCTCAACACATATTTAATCAAGCTGATCAAGGCGCAGGGACCGATCACCATTGCTACCTTCATGGCAGAGGCTCTGGGCAATGCGACTCACGGTTATTACATGAAAAAAGACCCCTTTGGCACAGACGGTGATTTCACCACTGCCCCGGAAATCAGCCAGATGTTTGGCGAGATGGTCGGGTTATGGCATGGGGTCAACTGGCTGAATATGGGCAGCCCCGGCAAAATCCACCTGATCGAGCTTGGCCCCGGACGCGGCACCTTGATGCAGGATACGCTACGGTCCATGAAAATTATTCCCGGCTTACAGGAAGCTCTGGAAGTCCATTTGGTTGAAATGTCCCCCACATTACAGAAAACGCAGGCAGAGACCCTGAAAGCCCACACAATGCCCACATGGCACAACCGCATCGGCGATGTCCTGAAACAGGCAAAAGGGGAACCGGTTCTGATCATTGCCAATGAATTTTTTGATGCCCTGCCCATTCATCAATATCAAAAGACGATAAGCGGCTGGCATGAAAGACTGGTCTGTCTTGATGGGCAAGAGAAACTCAGTCTTCAACTTGCTCCTGTGCCCTCCCCGGAACAGATCATTCCTTCGGCCCTGCACCGCGCCGACCCGGGAAGCATTGCAGAGGTTTCTGTAATCGGTGAAAATATATGCGCGGAAATTGCCGAACATATACAATTATATTCCGGGGCCGCTTTGATTATTGATTATGGTCATGATGCCCATGGCACCGGGGATACGCTACAAGCGGTCCGAAACCATGAATATGTGGATATTCTGTCAAACCCCGGTGATGTGGACCTGACCACCCATGTGAATTTTCAGAGACTTAAAGAAATTTCCCTCACCTGTGAAACACATGTTCTTGGCCCCACGGGTCAGGGTAAATTCCT
>JAESPY010000033.1 GCA_016765435.1 Emcibacter sp. | reverse complement strand
GCCGCGCAATCCGGGTAATTTGTTCCGGGGCATTTATGTGCAGGTTCTGGAGCCCTTTGATGTGAAAAATACCCAGCTTTTGATCCATCGGTATGAAGATGATTTGAAACGGGATAACGCTTGGCTTTACCTTGGGTTTCAGCGTCGCGTGCGGCGGCTGTCCACAGGTCAGATCACCGACAGCTTTTTGGGCGCGGATTTGATGATTGAGGATTTCGAAGGCTATAATGGCCGTATTTCCGATATGTCATGGGCCTATAAAGGTACTAAGAATGTCATGCTGCCTTTCTATAAGCATAATGACCAGAAACTGACCGAAGATCATAAAATGTCTGATGGTTATCAGTTCGTGGAATTTGGTGGCAAGGGCGGTTGTTTCCCCAATATCGATTGGCAATTGCGTAAGGTTTATATTCTGGAATCCACGCCGGTTGATCCGAACCATCCGATCAGCAAGCGTGTCCATTATGTTGATGCGGAAACTTTCACACTTCCTCGTACGGTGATCTATGACCGTAAGGGTGAATTGTGGAAAACCTTCATCATTGGTCAGGCTCACCCTGATTTCCATCTGCCAAAGAACAAAGGCTCCGGCGTATCCATTGATGATGCGTTCATGATGCTGGATGTTCAGGGCGCGCATTGTACAACGGGCCAGTTTAAAGGTCAGATTGACAGTGCTTTAAGCCCACGCAAAAAATTCACAGTTCAGAATTTGCGCGTAACAGGAAAATAAAGTTCCTTTGCACTTGCCGGGGGTTGGGTCTTACCGCCTCCGGCATTTTTTTCAAGACGCTATTTTAGTTAGGAATGAGAATGGGAAACCATCCCTTAGTACCGGTAGAGATTAATGTATTTTTCAATTTCAGAAGCCCTTATTGCTATCTGGCCTCAAAGAATATGTTCTCTATTTTCGATGAATATCATGCCAAAATGATTTGGAAGCCCTTTGGCGGATGGTCGGGTCGTTCCGCCCCCGACAGAGCAAAAATAAAAATTCCGTTGGTGCGTCAGGATGTGGAGAGATTCACACGGGCCATGGGCATTCCCTTTGTACCGCCCCCCAATGAAACGGACCCAACCCTGGCCGGAGCGATTTCTCTGGTTGCGGAGCAGGAAGGGTTGTTAGAGACCTATGTTATTGAGGTCATGCGTAAAGAATGGGCCGAAGGACAAGACATCGGCAAGCTTGATGTTCTGTTGGAAGTTGGCGAAGAAATTGGTCTGGGCCGGGGTGCCATAACGCGCGCTGCGGAAAATAAGGAATTATTTGCCCAAATCGACCGNAATTGGGAAGAAGCAGAGGCCAAGGGCGTTTTTGGNGTCCCNACGTTTTCTGTGGGAGATCATATTNTCTGGGGCAATGACCGTATTGATAGCCTGAAAGGTCATTTGCATAATCTGAGATTACGGAAANTGTAAGGATACNGNGACNATGGAAATGAAATTATATCATCGNCCAGNTTGTCCTTTTTGNTGGNAGGTTCGTATTTTCCTGCAGGAAGCNGACATTGAGGTTGCGGAAGTGACCGTGGCACTGGGCGAAAAACATCCCGATATTATGACGCTTAATCCCAATGGGACGGTGCCGGTCTTTCGGGACGGTGATCTGATTTTGTGGGAATCTGCGGTGCTTGTGGAATATCTCGCCGATAAATANCCGGCGGCNGNCNTGATGGCAGGCTCTCCNTCAGAGAGAGCCGTCATACGGCAGATGCATAGTTACAGTGACAACAAGGTCGGGAAAATTTTATTCCCCTATATCAAACATGTGCGGGAAAAGGGGCAGGCCTCTTTGGATAAGGACGTTCGACAGGCAACCGAGAACGGCTGGCGCGGCATACAGAAAATATTGTCAGAACAATTGGCAGATAAAACGTTTTTCGGGCCGAATTTTTCCGCCGCTGATTGTGCATTGATCCCGCGCGTAACGTTGGCCTTGGCCTATGGCTTAAGTTTTGATGATGACGTTGAGAACGTGAAAAACTGGTACCGGGAATGTGTAAAACGCCCGTCATTTTCTAAAACATTACCGGCCACTTTGCCGGGTATTGATGAAATGATCAAACCGGAACAATTCGATATTTGATGATTTGATGAATATATGAAATTTACGTGAAATACAACGGTACTTAATAAGTTAAATAAAGGTGATTATCTGAATTAAAACAAGTGCTTATCAATATATTTAATATGTGAACAATAAATGGCATGATCCTTGCTATTTATTAAAGTGGGAGTAAAAAATATTAAATATAGATAGGGACGCTATGAGTGATAAAGGACGGCCTGACCGGGACCGCTTACAGAACTATTATAAAAAAGTTCATGTTTTCGGTATCCGACGCGGCAAATTTATTGAATTTGAATTTACGGTCGCATTTGAGGAATTGACCATTGAACTGGTGATGCCTTACTCGGCTTTTAAGGAATTCTGCGAAACGAACCATGTCGCAGAAATAGGATGTGCAACAGATGTGAAGGCTGAATTTCATAGCCTGTCCGGAGGGAAACTTCCTAAATTGCATAAATTTGTCAAAACAGACGATCAGGACAGCTCTGAACAAGAACTACCAGATCACGGAAACATTATACAGTTGGGAGACTTGAAGTGAGCTTGGAAATTAAAACAAACGTTATCGAACCCCGGCGGCATACCTATAGCCATATTGCCAAAAGGTTAGGCAGCGACAAACCGGCCACCCGTTATCAGGAAGGCACATGGGATATTCAGCCGACTACCAACTTCCATTACCAGCCGACATGGCAACCGGGGCGTGAAATTTATGATAAGAGCCTCACCGCCATCAAGATGGAAGACTGGTACACATTCAATGACCCGCGTCAGTTCTATTATGGAACATATACCGCAGCCCGTCACAAGATGATGGAATCCGAGGAGAGCCATTTCAAAATTATCGATAATCTTGAAATGATGGGCCATATGGATGAGGAATGGCAGCAGAAGGTCAAGGAATTCCTCCTTCCTTTGCGTCATTATGAATGGGGCGCCAATATGAACAATTGTGATTGTTCTGATAAGGCATACGGCGTTGCGGTCAATCAGGTGGCCTTGTTTGCCGCCATGGACCGNCTTGGCATGGCNCAGATNATCAGCCGGNTTGGNCTGTTGATGGATGACAGCACGGGCAAGAGTCTGGATCAGGCGAAGGTGGACTGGNTNGAAAGCGANCTTTGGCAGGGGGNNCGCAANATGANNGAGGANAGCTTTGTTGTTGAGGATTGGTTTGAGCTTTTTGTCGCCCAGAATTTCTGCATGGATGGTGTCGTATTNCCGCTTTTTTATCAATATTTTGANGAAAANGGNAANGAGCANAGCGGGGTNGCNATGTCCATGCTGAATGAGTTCATGCAGGACTGGGGCAAAGACGAAAAACGCTGGTTTGATCATNTGTTAAANGTGACTGCGGCGGAAAGCCCNGAAAATACNGCNCTNTTGTCAAAATGGATTTCNGTCTGGATGGACCGGGCGATNGCCGCCTTTACGCCACTTGCTCATCATGTTTTGGGGGATGCCGCCAGTGACGTCATGACGGTCATNCGGGAAGATATAATAAAACGGGCTAAAAAGTCCGGCATTGAAATATAGGAGGCTCGTATGAGCAGAGTAGTATCAATCACACTTCANAATAACGATGACGCCCGTCCAATCATNGAGGCCATCGAACGGGATAACCCGGATGCCACCGTCAATATTTACCCGGCCATGGTCAANATTGACTGTGAGGGNCGCCTGATTGTCAAACAGAAAACGGTTGAGGAAATCCTCGGCCGGGAATGGGATGTGCAGGAGTTGCATCTTATTCTGGTCAGTATGGGCGGAAATGTGGATGAAGAAGACGAATATTTTGAGTTGAGCTGGAATTTATAGGAGCAGAGACAATGGCTGAAAAGAGAAAAAAGAAACTGGGCATCAAACAACGTTATTCCATGCTCACACGCGGGCTTGACTGGGAAACCACATATCAGCCCATGGATAAGGTTTTTCCTTATGATAATTACGAAGGCATCATCATTCATGATTGGGAAGGCTGGGAAGACCCTTTCCGCCTGACTATGGATGCCTACTGGAAATTCCAGTCTGAAAAAGAGAAAAAACTTTATGCTGTGATAGACAGCTTTTCGCAGAATAACGGTCACCTCGGCATTACCGATGCCCGTTATGTCAACGCGATCAAATTATTCCTGACCGGTATATCTCCGGGTGAGTATCAGGCGGCACGCGGTTTCACTCATGTGGGACGTCAATTCCGGGGTGTTGGACCACGGGTGGCCTGTCAGATGCAGGCACTGGATGAATTACGTCATGTTCAGACGCAAATTCATTCCATGAGCCATTACAATAAATATTTTGATGGTCTTCATAGCGCCCCGCATATGCATGACCGGGTTTGGTATCTTTCTGTGCCAAAATCCTTTTTTGATGATGCGCTATCATCAGGGCCATTTGAATTTTTGACCTCTATATCATTCGCTTTTGAATATATTCTGACCAATCTTCTGTTTGTTCCTTTCATGTCCGGTGCGGCCCATAACGGTGATATGGCGACGGTGACTTTTGGCTTCTCTGCCCAGTCCGATGAAGCCCGTCATATGACCCTTGGTCTTGAAGTGATCAAATTCATGTTGGAGCAGGATGAACGGAATATTCCCATCGTGCAACGTTGGCTGGATAAATGGTTCTGGCGGGGGACACGCTTGCTGACCCTTGTTGCGATGATGATGGACTATATGCTGCCTAAACGGGTGATGTCCTGGAAAGAAGCCTGGGATATTTATTATACCGAAGCGGGTGGGGCCTTGTTCGAGGATCTGGCACGTTACGGGATCAAACCGCCCAAATATGCTGACATTGCGACGAAGGAAGCGGAACATATCAGCCATCAGGCATGGAATATTTTCTATAACTATACCCATGCGGCGGCGTTCCATACATGGGTTCCGGAAAAGGAAGAACTGGATTGGTTGTCAGAGAAATATCCAGACACCTTTGATAAATATTATCGGCCACGCCTTGAATATCAGGACAAGGAAGAAAAAGCCGGGCGGCGTTTCTACAATGATACCCTGCCTATGCTGTGTCAGGTATGTCAGATTCCCATGGGTTTCACCGATATGGATGATCCGACAACCATCTCTTTCCATGTTTCTGAATATAAGGGTGACAAGTACAACAGTTGCTCTCTTGGCTGTAAGGATATTTTTGATTACGAGCCTGAGAAATATGTTCAGGCATGGTTGCCAGTTCATCAGATTTATCAGGGCAACTGTGGTGGGGCCGAAATCCCCGATGTCCTCAAATGGTACAACTTCAATCTGGGTGCTGACAACATGGAATACAACGGCTCGCCCGATCAGAAGTTATGGGATGAGTGGCAGGCCCATCGCAAAAAAGCCTGAACCTGAAAATATANTAGAATAAGGATTGATGAGATGTCTGTAACTTCCATCGGAAAATATGAATTTGAGCCANTGGATAAAGTNGAAAATTTNCATGGCAATCANNTGACTTACNTTAACTGGGAANANCATNTNNTGTTNTGNGCNCCGNTNTGCCTGCCNCTGCCNCCNGAAATGCCTTTNNNTNCNTTNGTGCANGAGNTTNTGCCNGGNGNTTATCAGCAAACATCCNGATTTTNAGAAAATCAACTGGGATGAGGTGACNTGGNNGCTGGANGGNNANGANTTNACGCCNNATATGGNNGCNAGCCTTGCNGANAACGGCTTTGGNCANAAGTCNCTNNNNCGTTTCTGGACACCGGGGTTGGACGGTATCGAGGGTACCCACAGCTGATGAGTTACGAACTTACCATAGAACCCATCGGCGAGGTAATTGAGGTTGAGGAGGGGCAGACCATTTTGGATGCCTGCCTTCGGGCGGGTATCTATATCCCCTATCAATGTAATCACGGCCTGTGCAGTACCTGTAAAATCGAAGTGATTGAGGGGGATGTGGACCTTGGCGATGCTTCTGCCTTTGCCCTGATGGATTTCGAGCGGGATGAAGGCAAGGTTTTAGCCTGCACCTGTACGCTGGAAAGTGATGTGGTGATCGAAGCGGATATCGAAGAAGACGATGATGCTGAATATCTCCCTATCACCGACTTTACCGGAGTGGTCACGGAAATTACCGATGTGACGCCGGATGTGAAGAAAATCATCATTTCCGTGGGGGATGATGTGGAATTTCAGGCAGGTCAGTATATTCAACTGGCCATACCGGGTGTGGAAGGTTCACGGGCCTTTTCCATTGCCAACTCCCCGGGTGATGCCGACCATGTGGAACTCCATATCCGTCTGGTACCAGACGGGAAGGGCACGACATACGTTCACCAAAATCTATCTGTGGATGATAAGCTGTCTTTTTCCGCCCCCTACGGTCATTTCTTTGTGCGTAAATCACACGAAAAACCCATGATATTCATCGCTGGGGGGACCGGGCTATCCAGCCCGAAATCCATGATTGATGAATTGCTAGCTGAAGGATATTCCAAAAAACTGACCCTGTTCCACGGGGTGCGCACCAAAGCGGATCTCTATTATCAGGATTATTTTAAAGCCTTGGCGGCAAAGCACGATAATTTTGCCTATATCCCGGCCTTGTCAGAGAAGACGGACGGCGAAGACTGGGATGGTGAGGTCGGTTTTGTCCATGAGGCGGCGGAACGTTATTTTGATGGCAGCTTTGCGGGGCATCAGGCCTATCTCTGTGGCCCGCCCCCGATGATAGAGGCCTCAATCCGGGCCTTGATGAAAGGGCGTCTGTTTGAAAATGATATCTATTGCGAGAAATTTCTCAGCAAGGCAGACGGGACGGGCGACAAGCGTTCCCCCCTGTTCAAGAGGATCTGAGGTGAAATGAATAATAAGGGCTTTCAGGTAAGAGTAGAGGGGTCTGACAAGGTAATTACCTGTCGGCCAGACGAGCCTTTGCTGATTGCTATGGAACGCCAAGGGTATGCGAACATTCCCGTTGGCTGTCGTAAAGGCGGTTGCGGGGTTTGCAAGATCAGGGTGACGACCGGTGAGTTTGAGGTGGGAAAAATGAGTATCAAGCATGTTTCAGAACAGGAGAGGCGTAATAATTTCTCTCTGGCGTGCAAGACATTTCCCAAATCAGACCTGCAATTTGCACTCCTTAAACGCAAAGGGCAGATCATTAACATCGGTGCATTGAACATTGATCATAATAATAAAATATTAGGAGACTGAAATGGCGTTAAGTGGAGTATTACGTCCCGGATTTGTACAGGTTCGGGTATTGGATATGGCAGAATCAATCATTCACTACCGGGATCGCATAGGACTTGATGTGGTTAGCACCGGGGACGATGGCCGCGTGTATATGAAGGCTTATGATGAATTTGACCGTCACAGCATTGTGTTGCGCGAATGTGATGAGGCGGGTCTTGATATGATGGCTTTCAAGGTTAGCAGTGAAGCTTATCTTGATGAATATGAAGAGAAACTCCGTGCGGAAGGATTGGAAGTCACGACAGTCGAAGCCGGGGAACAGCCTGGCGTTGGCCGCCGGGTCAGCTTTATTGCGCCAACGGGACACCGCTTTGATCTGTATGTGGATATGGAATTGTCCGATAACGGCCCAATGACTAATAATCCTGATGTGTGTCAGCAGGACCAACGGGGCATGAAAGCGATCCGTTTTGATCATTGCCTGTTGTATGGTGGAGATGTTGACGGCATCAAAAAGGTCTTTGAGGAAATTTTAGGATTTTCGACCGCAGAAGTCGTTGTTGATGATGACACTGGCATGATTATCGCCCTGTTCCTGACCTGTAGCAACAAAGCCCATGATTTGGCGATTGTTCGTCATGAGGAAGATAACAAATTACATCATGTCTCCTTTCTGGTCGAAGATTGGAGTGCCATTGGGGATGCGGCGGATATTATTACCCGTTATGATATTTCACGGGATATTGGCCCGACACGTCATGGCATCACAAGGGGACAGACCATCTATTTCTTTGATCCCAGCGGCAACCGGAATGAAGTCTTTGCGGGCGGGTATCATTTTTACCCGGATAACCCCCTTCGGGTTTGGAAGGCCAGTTCCGTGGGCAAGGCGATTTTTTATTACGAACGTGAATTGAATGACCGTTTTATGACGGTCGTTACTTAAAGTTCTTCAGCAGTAGCTGGCCTTCAGGGCGGTATTCCAGCTTTGGAGGCCAGCATTTTTTTAAGACAATGAATGATAAGGACGAATGATGTCAGGCAAAGCGGTAATGCATTTTATCAACGGCGAATATACGCCGGGAACCTCGGGCAAGGTATTTCAGAATATCAATCCGGTAGACGGTTCTGTGATCTGTGATGTTCACGAAGGACTGAAACCGGAAGTGGATGCTGCGGTTACGGCTGCGAAGGATGCTTTGCGAGGGCCGTGGGGTAAAATGACCATCGAGGAACGGGTTGCGATCCTTCATAAAGTGGCTGACGGCGTTAATGCACGTTTTGATGAATTTCTCGAGGCGGAATGCAAGGATACCGGTAAGCCGAAATCATTGGCCCGTCATATTGATATTCCCCGTGGTGCGTCTAATTTCAAAGCTTTTGCCGAGGTGATAAAGAACGCGCCGACGGAGACCTTTCCTATGGCGACGCCGGATGGCACCGGGGCTTTGAATTATTCAATCAGAACACCAAAGGGCGTTATCGCGGTGATTTCCCCGTGGAATTTGCCGTTACTGTTGATGACATGGAAAGTCGGTCCGGCATTGGCGTGCGGCAATACAGTTGTGGTCAAACCTTCTGAAGAAACGCCGCTGACCACATCCCTGTTGGGCGAAGTCATGAACGACGCCGGGGTACCGGCCGGAGTTTATAATGTGGTCAACGGGTTTGGGCCGGATAGTGCCGGAGCTTATCTGACGGAACATCCCGATGTGGATGCCATTACCTTTACGGGTGAAACCAGCACGGGTACGGCGATTATGAAAGCCGCTGCGGTTGGTATGCGGGACGTTTCCATGGAGCTTGGCGGTAAAAATCCGGCGATTGTCTTTGCGGATTGCGATATGGATAAAGCCATTGAGGGTGTGATGCGGTCCGTTTTTGTTAACTGTGGTCAGGTTTGTCTGGGCACGGAACGGGTTTATGTTGAACGGCCGATATTCGATGAATTTGTCGCCCGCCTGAAAGCCGGAGCCGAGGACCTGAAGGTCGGCGAACCGGATGATGAGGATGCGAATTTTGGACCGCTGATTAGCAAAGAACATCAGGAAAAAGTACTGGGTTATTATGATCTGGCCCGGAAATTAGGGGCCAATGTGGTCACGGGCGGTGGTGTGCCGGATATGGGCGATGCCTTATCGGGCGGCGCATGGGTGGAACCAACCATATGGACAGGACTTGATGATGACAGCGCCATCATGCGGGAAGAAATTTTTGGCCCTTGTTGTCATATTTCGCCCTTTGATGATGAGGATGAAGTGATCCTGCGCGCCAATGATACGGTTTACGGTCTGGCTTGCTCTATCTGGACAGAAAATCTTTCTAAATCTCACCGTGTCGCGGGACAGATTGAAAGTGGCCTGACTTGGGTGAACAGCTGGTTCCTGCGGGATCTTCGCACACCGTTTGGAGGGTCTAAACAGTCGGGTATTGGCCGTGAAGGTGGGGTACATAGTTTGGAATTTTATACAGAACTGCGCAATATTTGCGTAAAACTCTAAGGGTAGATATATGACAAAAACGAGTCAGGCAGATTTAAACAAAGCTGCAGAAATGATACGGATGGCCCATGAAACTGGTACGCCGTGCGCTCCGTTACATGACTTTATCGACGCGGATGATATTGCGGCGGGTTATGCCATACAGGACATC
>JAESPY010000032.1 GCA_016765435.1 Emcibacter sp. | reverse complement strand
TTTAAGGAACTTTTCCAAAATTCCAAAATTATTTTGTCGCTTTTATCTTTCCGAAAACAGGGGCCAGGCCGTAATTTTATTGCTGGTTCAAACGTCAGATATTTACAGATATTCCGTAAAATGGACAAAAGACATTTCCTGTTTTGGAGGGGAGAAGGAGGTGCTGAAAAAAATCCTCGACAAAATAAAAGCAGGCTACTACCACGTAACATAAGTTATTTTTTGGAAATTTACTCAGGAACAGAGACAGTCAAATGATGGATGTTAATCAATTCAAAGATCATGAACAGGTGATTTATTTACATGACAAGGATACGGGCTTAAAAGCTTTTATTGCCGTTCATGATACCTCCCTCGGCCCTGCGGCTGGCGGATGTCGCATGTGGAATTATGATAATGAAGTTGATGCGCTTAATGATGTTTTGCGTCTATCCAGAGGGATGAGTCATAAAAACGCCGTTGCCGGACTGAAACTTGGTGGTGGTAAAGCGGTGATTATGGGCAATTCCAAAACCGATAAAACCGAAGACCTTCTGCGGGCGTTTGGGCGCATGATTGAAGGGCTTGGCGGTAAATATATTTCTGCGGAGGATGTGGGGATTTCCGTTGAGGATATGGAAATCGTCGCCGGGGAAACCAAATATGTTGCCGGACTGAATATTGGCGATCATGCCAGTGGTGATCCGTCCCCCTTTACGGCAACCGGCGTTTATGTTGGGATTAAAGCGGCGGTAAAGCACAAGCTTGGCAAGGATTCTGTCGAGGGACTTACCGTTGCGGTACAAGGCGTCGGTCATGTGGGATATTATTTATGCAAACATCTTCATGAGGCCGGAGCCAAACTATTGGTGTCTGATATTAATCAGGATGCATTGGATAAAGTTGTTCGTGAATTTGAGGCAGAGATTGTTGGTCTGGATGAAATTATTGGCGCGAATGTGGATGTCTTTGCCCCTTGTGCTCTGGGTGCGGTGGTGAATGATGATACAATCAATCAGATCAAGGCGACAATCATTGCCGGTGCCGCCAACAATCAATTGGCCCGTGACGATCATGGTCAGGCCTTGATGGACCGTGGTATTCTTTATGCTCCGGATTATGTNATCAATGCGGGCGGGATCATCAATATTGCTGCTGAAACACGCGGTGAATATGATGTGGATTGGGTCAATGCCAAGGTTGACGGTATATCTGACAGCCTGAGGCTGATATTCGAGAGATCCATATNCGAAGACTGGCCCACCAATAAAATTGCCGATGAACTGGCCCATGAGATCATTAATAAGGCTAGAAACAACGGTAAATAATCCACCGTTAATAATCAGAAGTGGCCTGAATATCCGCACGGACAGGATATATTTCTTGCAATTTATTTATTTAGCATCTAAACAACTTTCAAAATGAAAGGATTTTAGATGCAGGATAAAACGATTGAATCGTCCGTGGATATTTCAGATGAGAAAATTCATTGGAAACAGGATATAAGTTACGGCCAGTATCTCGAACTTGATAATTTGCTGAGTGCGCAGGTATTAAGATCGGACAAGCATGATGAAATGATGTTCATCATCATTCATCAGGCTTCGGAACTCTGGATGAAACTGTCAATTCATGAATTGATGGCGGCCATGAAATCCTTGAAGGAAGATAATCTTGGGGNGGCCATGAAAATGATCGCCCGTATTGCCCGGATACAGGAACAGATGATCCAGTCGTGGAAAGTCTTGGCCACCATGACACCGATGGATTATTTGAGTTTCCGGGACAGCCTTGGCCAAAGTTCCGGTTTTCAATCCTATCAATACCGCATGATTGAATTTGCCTTGGGCAACAAGAACGGCGATATGATCAAAGCCCATCAAGATCACCCGGAAATCTATGACATGGTTAAACGGACCTTGGATGCGCCGAGCCTGTATGACCTGACCTTGCAATTGTTATCGCGCCGGGGATTTGAGGTTCCGGAAGAATGTCTGAACCGGGATTGGAGCAAACCCTATCAGGCGAACAGCAAGGTAGAAGATATCTGGAAAGAAATTTATCATAATAATGATAAATACTGGGAACTGTATGACTGGGCGGAAAAGCTGGTCGATCTGGAGCATCGGTTCCAGTCGTGGCGTTTTGCGCATATGAAAACCGTTGAACGTATCATGGGTTTCCGTCACGGCACGGGCGGCACCGGCGGTGTGAGTTATCTGGTGAAAGCGCTGGACCTCAGGTTTTTCCCTGAACTCTGGACTGTGCGGACTGTTTTATAGCATTTGAGCAAGAACAGTCTTGAACAGCGGGCTGTTTTCATTGTTCAGTTCCAGAATAATATCGAAATGATTAAAGGCCGACATGTCAACAATAGTTGCTTCATGTCCGGCCTTTTTCCATGCGGCCTGATAGTCATGGGTCTGCCGCTTAAATTCATTGGTTTCATTGCCACCAACGCTGAAAATAACCGGGCAGGCCTTTTCCGGAATATGAAACAGCGGGCTTAGGGCCGTCGCATCTTTAACCGTCATATGAAGCGGGTCATTGACATAGGTCGGCACAAGGGGCCGTAAATCATATATGCCGCTGACCTCGCATGCGCCCTTGATTGGATATGTGTCATAACCTTGCGCGGTCCAATCCATGCCTAAGGTCTCCGCCACCAGATGTGCGCCAGCGGAGCTGCCGGACAGGGTGATATTTTGATTGTCGCCGTTGTAATCGGCAATATTATTCAGGCACCATAAAACACCTTGCCGGACCTCATCGACAATCTGATATAGGGAGGCTTGTGGGGCCAACGTATAATCCAGCGCGATAAAAATGATATCATGGTTTAGGAAGTTCGGCGCGGCGAAAAGGCTTTCCGCTTTGGACAGTTCCTGCCAATAGCCGCCGTGAATAAAGATATGAACCGGGAAGGGACCGCGGCCCTTTGGCACAAAAATATCCATATGGGCGCGTTCTGCCGGGCCGTATTTTATATTTCGGTGGCATTGGCTGCCGTATTTTTCATCGGCCATCCGACTTTGATCTTCATATTGCCGGATATAGACCATCACATCATCAATGCATGAGCTTGGGGAATATTCTTTTGTCAGTGTTTCATTATCCATAGGCTACTTATAGCGCATATTTAGAAGGACGCCAAAAAGAAAATAATTCTCCAATTAGAAAATACTATTTAATTGGAGAATTGTATGATAAAGTTGCTCTCGTTAATAGGAAAGCATCAGCATATGGTATCTTTTACACCGGAAAATACGGAAAGCGATCTGGAATATGGTCTTGGCGATCGGATCGCAGCCTCAAGGTCCGCACGGGGTCTGACCCTTAAACAGCTTAGTGAGCTGGTGGATATTCCCGTGTCCACATTATCAAAAGTGCAAAATCATCAAGCAACTCTGACGTACGGTAATCTGCTGAAGGTCGCGAGAGGGCTAGATATTAATATTGCGGAATTATTTGATCCGGCCCCCCAATCGCAAAAAGCGGGTCGCCGTACCATTATCCGGCGTGGTGAGGGGGTTATGAACCGAGTTGATGTCTATAATGTAGAGGTTTTGGGCAGTGATCTGCTGCATAAAAATATGCATCCCGGTATTCTTGAGGTGCCGCCTGCCAGCCCACAGGACATGGGAAATATTGCCCATCATCCGGGGGAGGAATTTGTTTATATTCTCGAAGGCGGCATTACGCTTTATACCGAAGATTACAAACCCGTTGAGCTGAACGAAGGCGACAGTGCCTATCTGGACAGCACGTCTGGTCATCGTTTTGTGTCGAAAAATCAATATCCGGCGCGCATTTTGGTNGTTTGTTCCGATGTTGTCAGTGAAACGGCTGAAAGTGAGTGAAAGAAATGTCNGAATATACCCGTGAGTTTTTCCTGGACCTTGATGCTAAAGATAAGCTGGCCNTTTTTCGGGAGGAATTTGACCTCCCGGAGGGCATGATTTATCTGGACGGTAATTCTCTTGGCGCGATGCCCACGTCTGCAAAAGCACGTGCTTTGGATGTGGTAACGCGGGAGTGGGGACAGGATATGATCACCAGCTGGAACAAAAACGGCTGGTTTAATCTGTCGGAAAAACTGGGTGATAAGATTGCCGGGCTGATCGGGGCGGGACCCGGTGAGATCATGGCCTGTGATGCCACAGGAATTAATCTTTACAAAGTAATGTCCATGGCATTGGAAATGCGGGCGGATCGTAAAGTGATCGTTATGGAGGGCAGTAACTTCCCAACCGATAATTATATGGCACAGGGATTGGTCAAGCAGTTGGGGCAGGGCCACGACATACGCTTTGCCGAACAGGATGATATTATGGAGGCGATCACCGAAGAGGTTGCCGTGGTATCCCTGACACAGGTGCATTATAAGACCGGACATCTTCTGGACATGAAAGCCATCACGGAAAAAGCCCATGCGGTCGGCGCGTTGGTGATCTGGGACCTTTGCCATAGTGCGGGGGCGTTGGCGGTAGAGTTAAACGAATGTCAGGCGGATTTCGCCATTGGTTGTGGCTATAAATATCTTAATGGCGGGCCGGGGGCTCCGGCTTTTATATTTGTGGCGAAACGTCATCAGGGCAAGGCGGCGCAACCGCTGACGGGCTGGTGGAGCCATGCGGCCCCCTTTGCTTTTGAGCAGGATTATCGTCCGGCGGATAACATCTGGCAATGTTTGACCGGAACTCAGCCGATCCTGTCCTTGTCGGTGCTGGAATGTGGTTTAGATATTTTTGGCCGGGCAGACATGGCTGAAATTCGCGCAAAATCCATGAACCTGTGTGATTATTTTATTGAACTGGTGGAAAGTCACTGTGCAGGTTTTGGTTTCACATTGGCGACCCCGCGGAACCGGACGGGCCGGGGCAGTCAGGTATCTTTCCTGCATGATAACGGTTTTGCCATCATGCAGGCTTTGATAGCGGAAAATATCATCGGAGATTTCCGCGCGCCGGATATTATCCGTTTTGGTTTTACCCCGTTATATACCCGTTACAGTGATGCATGGGATGCGGTCATGGGCCTGAAAAATATCATGGAGAACGAAATTTGGCGTAGGCCTGAACATAATCAACGAACTGCTGTGACCTGATCCGTCGCGGCAATTGATGAACTGAGGTCGTCCTGAAATACAGGGCGGCCTCTTTTTTTAGTTTTCTTCGTTGAGCGGCAATTTGGTCGTGTGTTTTACCGCTGTCATGGCGATGGTGGAGTTGATTTCTTGCACGCCTTCAATTTGGGACAGGTGGTTCCACCATAAATCTTCATACTCCTGAATGTCCTTCACGACAATCTTGAGCAGAAAATCTACATTCCCCATCAGGGTATAACATTCCAGTATTTGCGGGATATCGGTGATGATCTTGATGAAATGGGGCAGCCGCCTGCCATGGGCGGTCATTTTGACCTGAGCAAAAAGAATGATGTCCAGCCCGACTTTGCTATGGTCAAGCAGGGCGACTCGGCTTTTTATGATGCCGTCATCCTGAAGTTTCTGGATTCTACGCCAGCATACCGACTTGGAGGAGCCGACTTTTTCGGCAATTTCTGCCACAGGCAGCATGGCATCCTGTTGCAAAAGGTCTAATATTTTTTTGTCTAGCTTATCCATACTGGTATAATATCCCGATAATATTAAAAATTATGTAATTATGTGCCGTATTTATAGGGTATTTACGGAACAATGGGAAGAAATTTCCCCCTGATAGTGGTAAAATCATTTGGAAGGAGAGTTCAATGGTGCCACGCAACGGTAAAAATCTTAATGTTCCCGCCCCCCGTAACAGNCCGGGGGAAGAACCGGANTTTGATGATCTTGATATCCCCAATGCGGGAGCCATATCAAAACCCGANGTCATGACGGACCCCAAGGAGATGTTTGAATATGCCAACAGCATGATCCGGGTTCTGAATATGAAAAACAAGGCCGTGGGCGAATGGAACCCGGCATTATCCGCCGATGACATGCGTAAAGGTCTGACCGATATGATGACCACACGCATTTATGACGACCGTATGCAGAATATGCAGCGGGTCGGCAAGATGTCTTTCTACATGAAGTCACGGGGGGAAGAGGCCGTTGCGGTGGCACAGGCCATGGCGCTGGATAAAAAAGATATGTTGTTTCCCTCCTATCGGCAACAAGGCCTGCTGATTTCCAGAGGCCGGGATTTGCTGGATATGATGAACCATTGCCTGTCCAATTCCAGAGACAATTGCAAGGGGCGGCAATTGCCGATTATGTACACTTGGGCGGAAGGAAATTTCTTTTCCATCTCCGGTAACCTTGGCACCCAGTTCTGTCAGGCCGTGGGCTGGGCGGTGGCGTCTGCTTATAAGGGCGAAGATGCTCTTGCGTCCACATGGATTGGTGAAGGCACGACTGCAGAAGCCGATTTTCATCACGGCATGACCTTTGCCGCCGTTTATAATGCACCCGTATTGCTTAATGTGGTCAATAATCAGTGGGCTATCTCCAGTTTTCAGGGTTTTGCCGGGGGCGAGAAAGCCACTTTTGCTAGCCGGGGTATCGGCTATGGTATGCCGGGTCTGCGCGTTGACGGAAATGATTTTCTGGCGGTTTACGCGGTAACGAAATGGGCAGCAGAAAGAGCG